>CAZYCY010000054.1:0-10472 GCA_964646145.1 uncultured Thiotrichaceae bacterium | reverse complement strand
ACATTAATTCAATTTAATGCTTTAATTTGGACAAAAAAGTGTTTATAATGTTCGGCTTTGCTGCCTGGCTAATAACGTTGCAACTGATTTAGGTGTTGAAGTAAAGTTGGAATATGTTGTTAAAAGTTGCGGCGCAAAGTATCTGATTATCGTAAGTCCTGCTTTTTATTATCATGCTTTAGTGACGCGTGATTAGTAAAAGTAATGGATACTGCGAAAACTGCAATCAGACATTGATTGTTTATATTGTCGCCCGTTAAGGGTCTGATATGACTATTACTTATTAATTTGAATCGCGGCTGTAAAAATAACAGTGCTCGTGATTATGTGACTGGTTTTGTCTTATTGTTTCTACGGGAATTTTATCGATAACTGGTTTCTTTGTTGATTTTTTTCGACAGGTTTTTGCTAGAAGGCATAGATATGACTATTGGTGTGGTTGGTAGAAAAGTGGGTATGACGCGGTTATTTACTGAAGACGGCGCGTCAATTCCTGTTAGTGTTGTCGAGGTTTTATCTAACCGTATCACGCAGATTAAAACTGAAGAGCTTGATGGTTATCAGGCGGTGCAGATAACAACAGGAGTTAAAAAAGCATCACGTGTTAATAAGCCGATGGCTGGTCATTTTGCCAAGGCTGGAGTGGAAGCTGGTCGTGGTTTGTGGGAATTTCGTTTAGATGGTAGCGAATCATCTGACTTTGCTGTAGGCGGCGAAATACCTATCGATATGTTTGAAGCGGGTCAGAAAGTTGATGTTACCGGAACCACAAATGGTAAGGGTTTTCAAGGTGGTATTAAGCGTCACAATTTTACCATGCAGGACGCGACACACGGAAACTCAATTTCACATCGTTCAAACGGCTCAATCGGTATGTGCCAAACACCGGGTCGTGTGATCAAGGGTAAAAAAATGTCAGGCCACATGGGTAATGTGCAGCGCACCATTCAGTCGCTGGAGTTAGTTCGTGTTGATAGTGAGCGAGGGCTGTTGTTGGTGAAGGGCTCTATACCTGGCTCAAAAGGCGGTAATGTAATGATAAAGCCGGCTGTAAAGAAATAGTTAAGTAGGGCGTTAAAGTCGGCAGTGCTAAATAGATTGTTTTGGCGCTTTATTCGCTTTTGATATACGGATTGTAAGTTTTTTAAGATTAAGATTAAGAATGAGATTAACCATGGATCTGCAACTACACAATAGTAAAGAAACAATCACTGTATCAGATGCAGTGTTTGGTCTTGAATACAAAGAAAGTCTGATTCATCAATTGCTGACTGCCTACATGGCGGCTGGGCGTGCAGGCACCTCCGCGCAAAAAAATCGCTCGGCAGTAAGAGGTGGTGGTGCTAAGCCATGGAATCAAAAAGGCACAGGTCGTGCTCGTGCAGGTACAAGTCGTAGCCCATTATGGCGTAGTGGTGGTATAACCTTTGCGGCGCAGTCTCGTGATTACACGCAAAAAGTAAATAAAAAAATGTACAGAACTGGAGTTCGCTCTATTCTGTCTGAGTTACATCGTCAGCACCGTTTGCTTGTCGTTGAAGACATTGCTGTTGACGCGCCTAAAACAAAACAGATGGTTGCCAGGTTGGCTGATTTAGGTGTAAGTAAACCTTTGATTGTTACCGAGACAGGTGATGAGAAGTTGTATTTGTCTGCGCGCAACTTACCGAATGTAGAGGTGTGTGATGTGGCGGGTATGAATCCGTTGAATTTAGTTCGTTCAGAGCATGTAGTGGTCACCGTTGGTGCGATTCGTGTGATTGAAGAGCAGCTTGATCGTTCCGCACCTGCTCAGTCGGATAATAACCAGGCTGGGGAGAGCAAATAATGAATCAGGAGCGTATGCATCAGATTTTAGTGTCACCACATGTGTCTGAAAAAGGCACTTTGTTGGCGGATGAGCAAAATCAACATGTTTTTAAAGTTTTATCTACCGCTACAAAAGTAGAAGTAAAGCAAGCGGTGGAAAACATGTTTAAAGTAAAAGTGGAAAAAGTGCGTATTTTAAATATTAAAGGTAAGGCTAAACGTTTTGCTGGTCGCATGGGTAAGCGCTCAGACATGCGCAAGGCATACGTTACCTTAATGCCGGATAATGACATTGATTTCTCTACTACTGGCTAAGCCAAGTAGTATTAGTTAATCGTCACCAGTGTAGAGCAAGACTGAATAATCGCGAAAAGAAGCAGAATAATCATGGCAATTGTAAAAAGCAAACCAACATCACCCGGACGTCGATTTGTCGTTAAGGTCGTTAATAAGGAATTACATAAAGGCGCACCGATACGCTCTCTGACTGAAAGTAAGTCTAAGTCAGGTGGTCGTAATAATGCGGGTCGTATTAGTGTACGCCATATTGGTGGTGGTCATAAACAGCGCTATCGTATTATCGATTTCAAACGAAGCAAAGATGGTATACCGGCACGTGTAGAGCGAATTGAATATGACCCGAATCGCACGGCTAACATTGCATTACTGATATATAAGGATGGTGTTAAATCATACATTATCGCGCCAAAAGGTGTTAAAACTGGTGATGTGCTACAGTCAGGTGCCGACGCACCTATACGTGCAGGCAATACCTTGCCCATTGCAAATATTCCAGTTGGCTCGCAGATTCACTGTATAGAGATGAAGCCGGGAAAAGGTGCGCAAATAGCACGTAGTGCTGGCACAGCAGCGCAACTGTTAGCACGTGAGGGCATGTATGCAACCTTACGTTTGCGTTCAGGTGAAATGCGCAAGATCCATACTGATTGTCGAGCAACAGTTGGTGAGGTTGGTAATTCAGAGCATTCATTGCGTTCGTTGGGCAAGGCGGGTGCCACCCGTTGGCGCGGTGTGCGTCCGACGGTTCGTGGTGTGGTTATGAACCCTGTTGATCATCCACATGGTGGTGGTGAGGGCCGTACATCCGGTGGTCGTCATCCAGTGTCACCTTGGGGTATGCCTACAAAGGGTTACCGAACACGTAGTAATAAACGTACAGATAATATGATTTTGCGCCGTCGAAATAAATAAACGGAATTAATAATTAGTAATTGCGATCAATCGTTATACGAATAGTTGAAGTATAAATAGTCGAGGAAACACAGTGCCACGTTCATTAAAAAAAGGTCCATTTATTGATCATCATTTGCTCGCTAAAGTGAACAAAGTAGTTGAGACGAAAGACCGTAAGCCAATCAAAACCTGGTCACGTCGTTCAACTATTTTTCCAGAAATGGTCGGATTGACAATTGCAGTACATAACGGCAGGCAGCATGTACCGGTTTTGGTTAACGAAAATATGGTAGGTCATAAACTGGGTGAGTTTGCTTTAACCCGTACTTACCGTGGTCATACTGCAAACAAGAAAGCAAAATAAGTAACTACTCAACGAGTAGTCATAATAGATGCTAACTGCTTAGATTGTCCCTGCAAATTGTCGAATTAAAGCAAAAAGTATAAATAAGTATTTTTAACATAAATCTGACGGTTTTTAGGAACTGGCTGAGTAATTACAATAAATAAAGGTGTTGTTGTGGAAGTCATTGCAAAACATAGATACGTACGCATTTCTCCTCAGAAATGTCGTTTAATTGCAGATCAAATTCGTGGCTTACCAGTTGAAAAGGCATTAGATGCTTTAACTTTTGGTGTTACAAAATCATCGGATCTAATGAAGAAAGTGCTGGAGTCTGCAATTGCAAATGCAGAGCACAATGAAGGTGCCGATATTGATGAGCTTCATGTGGCAAAAATTTATATCGATGAAGGGCCAACAATGAAACGCATTCGGCCTCGTGCAAAGGGTCGAGCAAACAGAATATTAAAGCGTACAAGCCACATAACGGTTTGTGTGTCCGATCGTTAGTAGCAGTGATTCATAGTAATTAAACCAGCACGAGCAATATAAGAGAACTGAATAATGGGTCAAAAAGTACATCCAGTAGGTATGCGTTTAGGCATTTCTGCAGATTGGAATGCAAGATGGTATGCGTCAACAAAAGACTTTCCTAATCTTCTGAATGCAGACATACAGGTGCGTGAGTATCTGCATAAGAAATTGGCGAATGCTAACGTCAGTCGCATACAGATTGAGCGACCAACTGGCTCTGCAAACATCACTATTCACACCGCTCGACCTGGTGTGGTTATTGGCAAGAAGGGTGCGGACATTGAAGTGTTGCGCAAAGAAATTGCAAAAATTATTGGTTTGCACATCAACAGTGTCAAAGTAAACATTGAAGAAATACGCAAACCTGAGCTTGATGCAAAACTGGTTGCAGAAAGCATTGCGCAACAACTTGAGCGCCGTGTTATGTTCAGGCGAGCAATGAAGCGTGCTATTCAAAATACCATGCGTATGGGTGCGCAGGGTATAAAAATCAAAATTGGTGGGCGATTAAACGGCGCTGAAATAGCGCGAAGTGAAATGTACCACGAAGGACGTGTGCCTTTACATACCTTACGCGCAGACATTGATTACGGTACCTTTGAGGCATTAACAACTTATGGGATTTTAGGTATTAAAGTCTGGATATATAAAGGTGAGGTTTTCGACCTTTATAAAGAGAAAGAGACAAAAGACGCGACTAATAAAGCACACAAGGCAGGTGCTGGTGGTAAGTAGATACCATCAGACAGCCAACATAATTATTAGAGGATTATAAAGTGTTACAACCTAAGCGTACAAAATTTCGCAAAATGTTCAAAGGCAAAAACCGTGGTCTTGCTCAGTCTGGTAATAAAGTCAGCTTTGGTGAATATGGTTTAAAAGCCACAGAACGCGGACGTGTATCTGCGCGTCAGATTGAAGCAGCGCGACGCGCAATGACACGAAAAGTAAAACGTAACGGTAAAATCTGGATCCGAATTTTTCCTGATGTGCCTATTTCAAGCAAACCGCTTGAGGTTCGTATGGGTAAGGGTAAGGGTAATGTTGACTATTGGTGTTCAAAAGTGCAGCCCGGCACCGTCTTATATGAAATGGAGGGTGTGTCAGAAGAACTGGCACGTGAAGCTTTTCGTTTAGCGGCTAATAAATTGCCAATTAAAACAACTTTTGTAATTCGTGCGGTGATGTAATGGCTTCTGCTCAAGAATATAGACACATGTCTGAAAAAGACTTAAATATCGAACTGATTAGCTTGCGACGTGAGCAGTTTAACTTGCGTATGCAAATGGGCTCAGGTAACACACCAAAAATACATCGCTTTAGCATTGTTCGACATGACATTGCGCGCATAAAAACAGTATTAACAGAAATGGCTAATGCCAACACAGGCACTAAAAAACAGTCACTCGAACAATCGACAACTAAAAAAGGTAATTCATAATGACCAATGTTGAGACAGGCGTCGATTCAAATAATGCTGCTGCCAACGCAACGGTAATGGCGGGCAAACGAACATTGCAGGGTGTAGTAACAAGCAGTGCTGGTGATAAGTCTGCGACAATCATGATTGAACGTCGTATTAAACATCCTATTTATGGAAAGTTTATTAAGCGCTCAACTAAAATTCGTCTTCACGATGAAGCTAATGAGTGCAATAAAGGTGATACCATTTTAATAGAAGAGTGTCGGCCTATATCCAAAACCAAGTCCTGGAAGCTTGTAAAGATTGTTGAAAAAGCTCCTGAGCTTTAATCCTTGTACAAAAATAGATGGGCAAATTAATCATCAGGCTTGAATAATAATCAGGCTTTAATAAATAGAAGCCGGTAAGAGTAGAATCATGATTCAAATGCAAACAATTTTAAATTCCGCTGATAATAGTGGGGCGCGCAGTATGATGTGTATAAAAGTACTGGGAGGTTCACATCGTCGTTACGCTCATGTTGGTGATGTCATTAAAGTCAGTATTAAAGATGCAATACCTCGCGGCAAAGTTAAAAAAGGCGAAGTTTATAATGCAGTTGTCGTGCGTACAAAAAAAGGTGTGCGCCGTTCTGATGGTTCCACAATTCGCTTTGATAGTAATGCGGCTGTGATATTAAATGCAAGCCTACAGCCAGTGGGTACGCGTATTTTTGGTCCAGTAACGCGTGAATTACGCAATGAAAAGTTTATGAAAATTGTTTCACTTGCGCCAGAAGTACTTTGATCTACGTAGATTTGAAGCATTATTGAGTACAATGCTCAGTATGCAATAAAATTTTTAGATATTTAAGACCAGTGTTAATTGGATAGAAGAGTATGAAACGTATTAAGAAAGGTGATCAGATCATCGTTATTGCAGGAAAAGATAAAGGGCGTCAAGGTACAGTATTAAATGTTAATGATGATAGCGTTCTTGTTGAAGCGATAAATATGGTTAAAAAGCACACTAAAGCTAACCCTATGGCAGGTGTTGAAGGTGGTATCGTTGACAAAGCAATGCCACTAAATATATCAAATATTATGCTTTTTAATGCCATGACCAATAAAGGTGATCGTATTGGTTTTAAAACACTGGAAGATGGGCGTAAAGTACGTTACTTTAAATCTAATGGCGAGGTTGTGGACGTTTAATTGTAAGCGTTTAAGGTAAATAATAATGTCAAGATTACAAGAATATTATCGTGATACAGTGGTCAAGAATCTGATGGCTACAGGTGCTTACAAAAACGTAATGGACGTACCTCGTATTACAAAAATAACAATAAATATGGGTTTGGGTGATGCCATTGGTGACAAAAAAGTATTAGAGAACGCTTTGTCAGATATGGAAAAAATAGCTGGTCAGAAACCAGTTACTACCCTTGCGCGCAAATCAGTAGCATCATTTAAGGTACGCGATGGCTACCCGATTGGATGTAAAGTGACCCTGCGAAGTGAAAAAATGTATGAGTTTCTGGATAGATTAATCAGTATCTCAGTACCTCGTATTCGTGACTTTCGTGGCTTAAATGCAAAATCATTTGATGGTCGTGGCAATTACAATATGGGCATTAAAGAGCAAATAATTTTCCCGGAAATCGAATACGAAAAAATTGATAAAATCCGCGGCATGGACATTTGCATAACAACAACGGCAACTGACAACGAAAGTGGTCTGGCCTTGCTAAAAGAATTTAATTTTCCCTTCAAAGGACTAAACAAGCAGTCAACCAGCAAGCAGGGTAGTAAATAATATGGCAAAAAAATCAATGATTGCTCGTGAGCATAAACGTATACGTCTGGTGGCGCAATATGCTGAAAAGCGTGCAATATTTAAAGCTGTACTGATAGATCAAAATGCAAGTTTTGATGAAAAAATGGAAGCACAGCGCCAGTTGCAAACATTGCCAAGAGACTCTAGCCGAGCACGTGTTAGAAATCGTTGCCGTATAACCGGTCGCCCGCACGGCGTATTTCGTAAGTTTGGTTTATGTAGAAATAAATTACGTGAAGCTGCTATGCGTGGCGATATTCCTGGCCTTGTTAAGGCTAGTTGGTAAAGATTAAGTAGGTAGAGGTATTTCATTATGATGACAGATCCTATAGCAGATATGCTAACCCGCGTACGAAACGCGCAAGCAGCATCAAAATTTGATGTTACGATGCCATCGTCCAAGCTAAAGCTTTCAATTGCAAAAGTACTGCAGGATGAAGGCTATATCGCCAGTTTTTCAAAAGACACGTCAACTAATGGCGTAGCTAAACCAACATTAACGATCACGCTGAAATATTATGAAGGACGCCCGGTTATTGACGAGTTAAAGCGAGTAAGCAGACCTGGATTGCGTATCTACAAAAATAAAAATGAGTTGCCAAAAATATTGAATGGTTTAGGGATTGCTATTGTCTCTACATCAGCAGGTGTAATGACAGACCGTCAGGCACGCGACTCAGGTCGTGGCGGTGAAATTATTTGTACAGTGTCATAATAGCCGCTGCTTTGTTCAAAAATATTTTCATTACAATGCACATAGCATTTAATTTTAACGGCATGATTTGATTGAATATTAGAGTCATGCTGAACTGTAACATGCTTATAAACATAGAGAAAAAGAATGTCTCGTATTGCTAAAAAACCTGTAGAAGTGGTATCCGGCGTAGAAGTTGATATCAAGGGTCAATCTATTACCGCGAAAGGTAAACAAGGTAGTTTATCGCTAAAATTACATGATACGGTTAGCGTTAAACAAGAAGGCGGAGCGCTTACTTTTACACCTAATGATGGCTCAAAGAGCACTATGGCTATGACCGGAACAATGCGTTCACTGGTCAATAACATGTTCATAGGTGTTACAAAAGGTTATAGCAAGCAGTTGCAATTAGTTGGTGTCGGGTACAGAGCACAAATGCAGGGCAAGGTTCTGGATTTATCCTTAGGTTTTTCTCACCCGGTCAAATATGCTATACCTGAGGGTATTACTATTGAGACTCCTAGCCAGACCGAAATCAATGTAAAAGGTGTTGATAAGCAAAAAGTTGGACAGGTGTGCGCAGAGATTAGAGCGTATCGACCACCTGAACCATACAAAGGTAAAGGCGTAAGATATTCTAACGAACACGTGATACGCAAAGAAGCCAAGAAAAAATAATGTAACTGCCCATCTTAGCTTTAAAAATTGCTATTTCTTCCACGAAAAGTGGTGGCTCAAACTTTTCGCTTTGATCTGATGATTTTTAGAGATAATCTGAACAGCTATAAAACAACTAGATGATAGCCAAAATATAAAACTGGCCAGGTAAGTACAATGATATCTAAGAAAGTAAATAGAATGCGACGTGCAAAAAAAACACGTGCAAAAATAAGTGAACTTGGTGCGCACCGTTTAACTATTCATCGTACACCTCGCCACATTTATGCTCAGGTGATAACGCCTGATGGCAGTAAAGTAATCGCTGCAGCATCAACTGTGCAAAAAGATATTACGGATAATATTACAGGTGAAGCAAAGTATACGGGTAATACTAATGCAGCGTCATTAGTAGGTAAGTCAATTGCTGAGAAATCAAAGTCTGCAGGCGTTACAACTGTAGCGTTTGATCGCTCAGGTTTTAGATATCATGGTCGTGTGAAAGCTTTAGCTGAAGCAGCACGTGAAAGTGGGTTAGAGTTTTAGTCGTAAAGATTAGACGTAAGTTTATAAACATAGGGTTTAAGCATGGCACAAGCAGATAATTCAGCAAATAAAGACGATTTCATAGAAAAATTAGTTGCTGTTAATCGTGTAGCAAAAGTAGTTAAAGGTGGTCGCCAGTTTGGCTTTACTGCATTGACAGTAGTTGGTGATGGTAACGGTACTATTGGCTTTGGCTACGGAAAAGCAAAGGAGGTGCCACTGGCTATACAAAAAGCAATGGACAAGGCACGTAAAAACATGAAGCTTGTTCCGTTAAAAGGTGATACTTTGCAACACCCTATTACAGGTATACATGGTGCCGCTAATGTATATATGCAACCTGCTTCTGAAGGTACTGGTATTATTGCCGGTGGCGCGATGCGAGCCGTGTTCGAAGCGGTAGGCGTGAAAAATGTACTAGCAAAAATTAATGGTACGCGCAACCCGGTGAATGTGGTTCGAGCCACAATTAATGGTCTTTCATCTATGTCATCTCCCGAATATGTTGCTGCTAAACGTGGCAAGAAAATAGAAGAAATTCTAGGTTAATTGGCTTGATTATTAGTGAAAGTTTAAAAGATCCAGGTATATAGACTCATGGCTAACAAAGAACTAAAAGTTACACTTATCAAAAGCACCATCGGTCGCTTGAAGTCACATAAGGCTTGTGCACGTGGTTTAGGCTTATTACGTACACATCACTGTGTTACTGTTCAGGATACACCTGAAAATCGTGGCATGATTAACAAGATTTATTACATGGTTAATGTTGAGGAAGCGTCATGAACACTAACGACAATACTACTGACAGCGGTATGCATTTGAATACGCTGCAACCTGCACCAGGTAGTAAAAAAAATGCGAAACGCGTTGGTCGTGGCATTGGATCTGGCACTGGCAAGACCTGTGGTCGTGGTCACAAAGGTCAAAAATCTCGTTCTGGTGGCTTCAGTAAAGTTGGTTTTGAAGGTGGTCAAATGCCATTACAACGTCGATTACCTAAAGTTGGCTTTGCTTCGCGCTCTTTTAAACTAAGTGCCGAAGTACGTCTGGATGAGCTAACTAAAATAACAGATGATGTTATTGATCTTAAAGCGCTAAAAAACGCAAACATAGTGCCAGCAAAAACACAGAAAGCAAAAGTGATTGCTTCCGGTAAAGTTGGCAAAGCGGTACAGCTTAAAGGCATTAAAGTAACTCCCGGTGCCCGTCAGGCTATTGAAGCTGCTGGCGGCAGCATCAAGGATGTTGCATAAAGTCTACAGAGTTGCGTAAACAACAATGTTAGACCTGATAATTTATATTAATAGCATGGCTTAATGGCGATAGGTTGATGGCAGCAGGCAAATTCTCAGAATTAAAACGACGGCTCTTATTTGTTATAGGTGCATTGGTTATATTTAGAATAGGGACCTTTATCCCTGTTCCAGGTATCGATCCTACCGTATTGTCAA
>CAZYCY010000053.1:0-10478 GCA_964646145.1 uncultured Thiotrichaceae bacterium | reverse complement strand
AGCCCGCTGAAAGCCTTATATATTACCGATTTCTATTTGAGCGGGAACTGCTGTAGTTCTGTATACGCTTATAGGGTAGCAACTGATACTGTGACAAATAAACCGCATGGGCTTTTATTTGATTGCCATACTGCACGGCTTTGGTCACGCCTTTTGGGAAGCTGGCAACAAAACGATTGCCTTGATCGTGTTCGAGTATCTGTGCCTGATATTCGGTGATGACTCGTGAAATATCGATATCAAACACTTGCCTTGTTTCAAACCCTGCCTGGTGGTATTTACCTTTAGGCAAGGTTCGCCGATCAATAATTTCATTGGCAAGCGGGGTTATCATCAGCTAGATGTTGCGGTTATAGTTAATCTGTTGCCTCTTACCAGTCCTTTAAAAAGAAATTGACAACACCAGTAGTTTCTTCAACAATCGCTCTGAAAACGTGTCAAGCTATTTTTTAATTAATTTTACGCTGTGTAGTTACAAATATTTTAATAATAATTGGCGCCTTGCCTTTGACAAAAATCTACGCACTATAAACGGGGTATTCTTGAGTGCGAAGAGTATATGTTTTCCTGACACTCTTCTATATAACCGGATTCAGGTATAATTCAATAATTTCTATCGGCTTTAAAATAAATCCTAATTCTGCCAGTTTTATATACAATTATGTGTTAATCATTTCAACGCCATCAGTAAACCCTGCCAAACTCATAAATACCAATGAAACTAGTCCTCGCCTCCACCTCTCCTTTTCGCAAAACACTGCTGGAACGATTGCAACTCGATTTTAGCACTGATTCGCCTGATATAAACGAAACACCACATCCAGACGAGCCCGTTAAAGAAATGGTGATAAGACTGGCCTGCGCCAAAGCTCAAGCTATTGCCGAACGCCAATCCGAGTCATTAATCATCGGCTCTGATCAAAGCGCAGTACTGAATGGTGAAAAGCTGTCTAAACCAGGCAATTTTGACAACGCATTTATACAGCTAACACGCGCTTCCGGACAAAAAATTACGTTTCAAACAGGTTTGTGTTTGCTCAATTCAGCCACTGGCAATATACAAAGTATTTGCGTCCCTTACACGGTTGTTTTCAAAACATTAACACCGAGCATGATTAAAAATTATCTTCACAAAGAAGAGCCGTATAATTGTGCAGGTAGCTTTAAATCAGAAGCCCTGGGGATTGCGCTATTTGAACGATTTGAAGGCAATGACCCTAGTTCGTTAATTGGTTTGCCGTTGATCGAGCTGGTTAATTTTTTAGAGAACGAGGGCGTTTCGATACTAGGAGCTTGTCCGAGAATGGAAACCGTAGCGAAAAATCGAGATTTTTAGTCCAGTTTTTCGAACATTTGAGGCGAGTAGTGGTGCATGGATGCACCGTTTACGAACCAAAGGACGGAGTAGCACCGCTATTTAACGAAAATGTTCGGAAAAATGGGCAAAAATATCGGTTTTGCAGTAGGTTTTTCCATTCTCGGACAAGCTCCTAGGGGTGGAGTAGTGGCACATGAATCCGCTGTTTACGAACCAAAGGATGGAGACACCACCGGGAACTCACATCAGCTGCTGAATAAGTAACAAACAGCCAAGGCTAATAACACCAGCAACAACATCATCCAGCATAATACCAAAACCACCATGTATGTTTTTATCAAACCATGAAATTGGCCAGGGTTTTACCGCATCAAAAAACCGGAACAAAATAAAACCGGCAAGTAACCATTGCCAACCATCCGGCACCATAAACATAGTAATCAAAAAACCGGCAACTTCATCATAAACAATGCCTGAATGGTCGTGTACCTGTAATTTTTTGGCTGCATAACCACATACCCATGAACCAGTGAGCAGCACGAACAAAATAACCAGTGCATAAAGCAATGCAGATTGCTGTTGTAAAAAATAAACCAGCGGTACAGTTAACAAAGTACCCGCCGTTCCGGGCGCGATTGGTGATAAGCCACTACCTAAACCCACTGCTACAAATACAACGGGATTTTTTATTTCATGCAGATGAATTTTTCTATTTTTTTCTGTCATAAAATTAAAAATGCTTAAAGCCAGTACCAGATAAATTTATTGGCTCATTATTATCAATATCGTAAAATTCCAGTTCTTTTGAATCTGTGATTTCACCAATACAACTCAGCCTTAACTGGTGTTTTTTTGCCAGCTTTTCTACATCTCTCTGATACATTTTATTAACAGTGAAACATAATTCGTAATCGTCACCCTGTGTTAATAGCAACGACCAGTCGGTTTTAGTATTATTATAACCATCAAAATAATACTGCGCTGATGATGAAATCGGAATTGCCGACAGATGAATATTAGCGCCACAACAACTTAGCTGAAGAATGTGCCCAAGGTCAGCAACTAAACCATCTGAAATATCAATTGCACACTTCGCATAAAAAACCAGCTCTTCTGCAAACTTCACCCTAGCTTCAGGGCGGTTTAACTTGTGAAGGCAGGACGATAATTTCTCATCATTTAGTTTATTTAATACTGCATGCAAACCAATAGCGGCATCGCCCAATTCACCCGAAACATAAATCTTATCACCTGCTTCAGCTGTATCGCGTCGCATTATTTTATCTTTATCAGCAAACCCCATTGCCCCGATAGTAATAGACAGGTCGCCTTTTGTGGTATCGCCACCAATTAAACTAATGTTGAATGCTGATAACACCGAGTTAAATTGATTTGAGAAAGCCTGTAGCCAGCTCTGGTTAACGTCCGGCAAGGTAATCGCTAGCGTACACCATGAAGGCGTTGCCCCCATGGCGGCGAGATCACTTAAATTAACCATAATGGCTTTATAAGCAATGTCTGCTGCTGAGGTGTTATGCGGAAAATGCACGCCTGAAATTAGCGTATCAGTGGTTATCAATAGTTGTTGACTTTCAGGAATGGAAACA
Source organism: uncultured Thiotrichaceae bacterium (assembly GCA_964646145.1). GTDB lineage: Bacteria > Pseudomonadota > Gammaproteobacteria > SZUA-229 > SZUA-229. The sequence continues at coordinate 7,553 of CAZYCY010000053.1, read as the reverse complement.
ATGGCACAATCATCACCACCAGCCAGCACTACATCGTCACGTAATATTTCAAGGCTGAAATATTTTTTGATAATATCAAACTCATTATTCATGATCCTGCAGAATTATTAAGACTTGCTTGACTGCACTTCAAGGCTTCTTATTTCTTTTGCTACTTTATCTAAAACTGCATTAACAAAAGTATGACTATTTTCAGAACAAAATTCTTTTGTAATGTTAACCGCTTCATTTAATACTACTCGATAGGGTACATCCAGGCGATTAATAAATTCATAAGCTGCTAAACGTAATATTGAGCGCTCGACAGGATCTACTGATTCAACACTGCGGGTCATGTATTTTTCGAGTAACGGATCCAGCTGACTTATATTTGATGCCACACCACTGACCGATTCAGAAAAAAACTCGGAATCAAACTGTGTAACATTATTTACATCAAAAAACTGCTGTTTTATATCGCTAATACTATCGCCTGTCATCTGCCATTGGTAAATGGCCTGCATAGCAAGGCGACGGGATTTGCCTCTGGTTTTGGCTAAACTTTTTTTGCTCATCGCATTATTTAAAGCAGGTTTATTTGCTTCGGCATGTTTTGTAGTCACAAGCTAAACGAGTTGCTTAAAAACATTAACCATCTCGATAGCCGCTGCTGCAGCTTCAGCACCTTTGTTACCGGCTTTAGTGCCTGCTCGTTCTATGGTTTGTTCAATATTTTCCGTAGTTAAAATGCCATTAATAATGGGCATGCCGTGATCAAGCGCAATGGCAGACAGACCTTTTGCTGATTCATTTGCCACAATATCAAAATGCGGTGTCGCACCACGAATGACTGCACCCAGGGCAATGATCGCATTATAATTACCCGATTGCGCCAGATTTTGTGCCGTCACTGGCAGTTCAAAAGCACCCGGCACACGAACCACGGTAATGTCCGATGCTGACACGCCATGTCGAAGCAAGGTATCCATTGCGCCGACAAGCAAACTCTCTACGATATAACCATTAAAACGTGCCACCACAATGGCAAAACGACCTTCTGTGTACTGCAAACTACCTTCAATTATTTTACTTTCGCTCATAACCACCTCTATTGATTACTTCATCTTTGCCCTTTATATAACCCACCACTTCCAGTCCAAAGCCAGCCAGACCATGAATTACTTTTGGTGCAGTCATCAGTTGCATTTTCTTCACCCCTAAATCCATCAGTATCTGCGCACCGACACCGTCTGTTCTTATGTCTGTCGGCTGTTTTGTTTTCACGACTTCAGCCTGCTCAATACCCGAATGATCGCGCATCCATTGTAAAACAACGGCATCTTCATCTGGCATGGTCAGCACAACAACGACACCCTGTTTTACTTTAGCGACCTGTTTCAGCGCATCCTGTAGTGGCCATGCTTTCATATCCTGTGAAGCAAAGGCATCGGTTAATGCGTTTTTCATGTGTACTCGCACCATCACTGGCTGTTGCGAGTCCATTTCACCTTCTACCTTGAGCAGCGCGTAGTGTGTCAGGGCATTAATACTATTACGGTAGGCAATTAATCTGAAATCACCGTATTCTGACGGGAACTCACACTCAGCTATGCGCTCGACTGTTTTTTCATTCTTTAGTCGGTAACTGATTAAGTCTTCAATCGTGCCAATTTTTAAATCGTGTTCTTCTGCAAATTTTTCCAGATCCGGGCGGCGCGCCATGGTGCCGTCTTCATTTAGAATTTCTACGATCATTGAACTGGCTTCCAGCCCCGCCAGGGCAGCCAAATCACATCCAGCTTCGGTGTGTCCGGCACGTGTTAGCACCCCTCCCGGTTGCGCCATTAGCGGAAAAATATGTCCTGGCTGTACAATATCTTTTGGTGAGGCATCGCTCTTCACTGCCGCCAGGATAGTGATTGCACGGTCGCCTGCTGAAATGCCCGTTGTAACCCCTGTCGCAGCTTCAATAGACATGGTGAAATTAGTGCTTTCTATGGCATCGGCACCATGAACCATGAGTGGCAGTTTTAATTGCTGGCAACGTTGTTGCGTTAAAGTAATACAAATCAGACCACGACCATAACGCGCCATAAAATTAACATCATCTGCCGTTACTTCAGATGATGCCATTAAAAGATCACCTTCATTTTCGCGATCCTCGTCATCCATAATGACAACCATCTTGCCCAGGCGAATATCTTCTATAATTTCTTTTGTGGTGTTTAGTTTCATAGTATTTTATTGCTCACTACATGCTTGGCAGTTTGTATTTACGTCAAATCCTGGTGGATAAAACCAGCACTTGCTAATGTTTCAAGTGTAACGCCATTAGCAATATTATCACCTTGCTTCCGATACTGCTTCAATAGCAATCTTTCCAGATAACGAGCAATTAAATCCACTTCTAGGTTCACTTTTGTACCCGCTTGATAATTTTTAATAATGGTTCTTTGCTGCGTATGCGGAACAATATTTATTGCAAAATCTGTATTGCCAATTGTATTTACCGTTAGACTAGTACCATCAATACAGACTGAGCCTTTCATTGCAATATAATGCTTTAATTCTTCCGGCGCTCTGATGGTAAGCGCAATCGATCGTGATGCTTCTTTAACACTAATCACTTCAGCTAAACCATCCACGTGTCCACTGACCAGATGCCCGCCTAAACGTGTGGTTGGTAACAATGCTTTTTCCAGGTTAACCTCACTGCCCGTAGTAAGGCTATTTAAACTGGTTAAAGCAATTGTCTCATTAGAAACATCAGCTACAAAGTGTTTGTCATCAAACTCAATAGCGGTAAGACAAACACCATTTACCGCAATGCTGTCTCCATGTTGCACGTCACTCATGTCGAGAGAGCCAACATCAACATGCAAACGCATATCACCGCCCACAGGTTCAATTCTTTTTATGCGACCAAGGGCTTCAATTATTCCTGTAAACATAGTGTTGTTTTTATTTGCTTAGGACTCAGGATCAAATAACTTACGAAACTTAACTTGCCTTTTTGCTCCAGCTTGAATGATCTCAAATCGTTGCGTAGCGCAACTATGCGCCTTTTGAGATCATCCAATCTGAAACAAAAATTCGGCGTTAAGTTCCGCATCTTATTTAATCCTGAGTCCTTAGTGATTGAATTTCTGTCCATAGTTATTAAAGAGCTGCAATTATATAACTGGACAAGGGCAAGGATGAGGCATTATTGAATTCCGCACCTGCGGCTACGCCAGCATGAGCAATTTCTTCTGCTGATGTGGCTTTATCATAAAGCGCAAACATTGCACCTAAAGCATATTCTGAGCCCGAGCCAACTGCCCAGAACTTTTTATATTCTGTCACTTCCCGTAATGAATGAATGCCAAAAATACCAAAAGGGCTGGCAATTAATGCATCTAACTGAGTTGACTCATAGGGGTCACCATCTTCATCTTTAGCATTTAAAAAATAGCTTTCTTTCAGCACCGGGTGTAACGCGCGAAAGGTTTCAAAAATGGCCATACGTGAAGAAAAATCAATTTTCAACTTACCCTCCGACTTTTTATCTGTATTTTTTTTGCTGGCAAAGATGCTTTCCAGTACCAGTTGATGTGCAGCACTGCCCACTATGCCAAGATAATTATTTTCGACCTGTAATATTTTATCGTGTGCAGCATCATAGTCAGAATTAAGTTTTAAATCACCAAAACTGGTCAAACTATCTGCAGCTATACAGATTTTTCCTGCTTTTTTTACAATAACAACGGTAGACATTAATAACCTCTGGTTTTATTTTCAAGGTAGCGACTCAGCACAACGAATTTATTTGTTATACACTGGTTTTGCAGTAAGTCGAATATCGTTTCCGATAGCTCGTACGTCATTTATTTTCAGTGAAATTCTATCTTTCATCTGCACTAATTCTGGTAAATGAAACAAGCCTTTTGCAGCGTCACCCATTATGTGCGGCGCCATATATATAATCATTTCATCAACAAGCTCATTTTCTAAAAGAGCACCAGATAAAACCGATCCTGCTTCCACATGCAAAAGGTTAATTTCTTTTTTCGCAAGATCTTGCATTAAAGCCTTCAGGTCTATTTTACCACTCCGGGTTTTATCACCCTTAACATCATTCAACGCGACACACTGTTCGGTGATAAATGGGTAGCTGTCTATTTTATCCACAGTCGGAGCAGTATATACAATACATTGTCCTTCTACTGAAGCTATTTTCGCTTCCAGTGGCATGCGCAACTGACTGTCCAACACTATGCGTTTGGGCTGTCTCACCTGGTCGACCATAAGCTCGGCTGCCGACAACCTGACGTTCATCGATGGGTCATCCGCCAGCACAGTTTCTATACCAGTTAAAACTGCTGAACTTGTTGCACGCAAACGTTGCACATCATTACGTGAGGCGTCACTGCTTATCCACTTGCTTTCACCAGAAGCCATGGCGGTGCGACCGTCCAGGCTCATTGCCAATTTTATTCGCACAAATGGACGCCCAGCTTGCATGCGTTTAATAAAGCCCCGGTTTAATTCACGAGCCTGTGTTTCCAGCAAGCCAATTTCTACTTCTATGCCCGCATCCCGTAGTTTTTTTAAGCCTTCACCAGCAACCAGCGGGTTTGGATCACGCATGGCGACAACCACCTTTTTCACCCCGGAATGAATTAATGCATTGGCACACGGTGGTGTTCTACCGGTGTGGCTGCACGGTTCCAGAGTGACGAACACGGTGGCACCTTTTACCTGCTCATCTGACTGCTCACTTGCCTGTTTCAGAGCGTGAACTTCAGCATGCGCTTCACCTACACGTCGATGCCAGCCTTCACCAATAATTCTGCCCTGTTTTACGATAACGCAACCCACTGCCGGATTCGGGTCTGTGGTATATAGACCTTTTTGTGCCAGCCGTATCGCATGTTGCATGTATTCAACGCTGCTATTCATATGGCTCACATTCGCTGTCTTATGTTCTGCTATGAAAGTGGCAGTTAACACAGTAAATATGGATAATCAGAAATTTTTTTTGATTGCTTTAGTTTGCTCAAGTTTTTCTATAGCGTCACGAAACGCATTAACGTCACTAAAATCAAGATAAACTGAAGCAAAACGAATATACGCCACCTGATCTAATGCCAACAATTCTTCCATAACCAGGTTGCCAATTATTGCAGAGTTCACTTCACGTTCACCCGCTGCCAGCAACTGATGTTTAATACGGTTTAGTGCCGCATCAATCTGTTCTGTATTAACCGGCCTTTTCTCTAACGCACGCATCACTCCAGCACACAGCTTTTCTTCTTTAAATGGCATACGGCTACCATCTTGCTTCACAATACGGGGCATATTAAGTTCAGCGCTTTCATAGGTGGTAAAGCGCTCATTACATGAAACGCATTCACGTCGACGACGAACCTGATCGCCATCGTTCGCTAAACGAGAATCGACCACGCGGGTATCCGGTTCGGAGCAAAATGGACAATGCATATTTTCGTTGTCAGCCTTAATTAATAATAATTTTTATGGTACTACAGGCTTTCATAAACTGGTAGTCGTTTACAAATTTCTGTCACTTTTTCACGAACGCTGCTTACGATTGCCACGTCTGCTCTGTCATTCTTGATGCTGTCAATAATGTCGCACATCCAGCTCGCCAGATCGCTGGCATCCTGCTCACTAAAGCCACGGGTTGTCATCGCCGGGGTACCCACACGAATGCCGCTAGTAACAAACGGCGATTGCGGGTCATTTGGCACTGCATTTTTATTCACTGTAATATGAGCCTGACCTAGCTGTGCTTCAACCACTTTACCAGTGAGATTTTTTGGTGTTAGATCCCACAGGAAAAGATGATTGTCAGTACCACCAGAGACCACTTTATAACCGCGATCCAGCACCACTTTCGCCATCGCTCGGGCATTCACAATAACCTGTTTCTGATAGCTTGCAAACTCTGGTTCCTGTGCTTCTTTAAAGGCTACTGCTTTCGCCGCAATAACATGCATTAACGGCCCGCCCTGAGTGCCAGGAAAAATTGCCGAATTTAATTTTTTTGCAATATCTGGATTTTTAAGTAACGAACGGTCGCCAGCGAGAATAATGCCACCACGTGGACCACGTAATGTTTTATGCGTTGTTGAAGTAACCACATCCGCCACACCAACCGGGTTAGGATATAAACCTGCTGCGATTAAACCAGCGACGTGCGCCATATCTACAAAAAGATAAGCACCACATGAATCGGCTATAGTCCGAAAACGGTCCCAGTCCATGACTTGGGAATAGGCTGAAAAACCCGCCACAATCATTTTTGGTTGATGCTCATCGGCTAAGCGCTGCACTTCATCATAATCAACCAGACCGGTTTCATTATTCAAACCGTACTGTACTGCATGGTAGATCTTTCCTGAGAAGCTTACGTGTGAGCCATGAGTAAGGTGACCGCCGTCAGCCAGCGACATACCTAATATCGTGTCACCGGGCTTGCATAGCGCCATGTAAACGGCAGCATTAGCCTGTGATCCTGAGTGAGGCTGAACATTGGCATATTCTGCACCGAATAACTGCTTAACACGCTCGATTGCTAATTGCTCGGCCACATCCACATTTTCACAACCGCCATAATAGCGACGCGCAGGATACCCTTCGGCATATTTATTGGTTAATACCGAACCCTGTGCCTGAAGCACACGCTGACTGGCATAATTTTCTGAAGCGATCAGCTCAATATGCTGTTCCTGGCGCTTAACCTCATGCTGCATAGCTGCCCATAAAACTTCGTCGTAACCTTCAATTTTTGTATCTTTAGAAAACATTATCGCTCCTGAAAACCATGTGCGCCCCGTAGCCAGCATGAGCTAACATAGGTTGGCATCGTTATTTTGAAAATCGCGCAATCTTAACAAACAAGCAGCATGACTGTATATCAATAACTTACTGATAACACTAAAGAATGGAGTGGAGAATCAATATTGAATGAAAGTGCGGATAGCAATCCATTATTTTTCTGAGCAAGAAAAATATGATATAGAACTAAAGATAAAAAGTAACGATCAAATCAGAAAAAGCGTAAAAAGATAAATAACTATTTAATATTCAAAAAGATAGCGCTCCCGAAAACAACACGGGAACGCCATAAGCTTAGTAACCTAAAGCTTCTTTCGCTTTATCGACATCAACGGAATCTACTACTTTATCTTTATCAACAGCATCTGCTGCTTTTTTGTAATCAACACCATCAGCTCCCACCGCACCTTTTAAGGCTTCTTTATCAACAGCATCTACTGCTTTTTCTTCATCCACAGCATCATCGAGCTTATCATAATCAGTCGCGCACGCAATCGGACCCGCGATAAAAACCAGTGTTAATAATAATACCTTTAATTTCATAGCCAAGTTCTCCTTGTTTAGGTTTAATTGTAAATACGCATACTAACAGAAATATCCAATCGTAAGTCTTTACTTACCCCCCCCCACCAGCTGATTTAATGATTCTGGAAAAAATCCATCAATTACTAAGGACTCAGGGATTAAATAAGATGCGGAACTTAACGCCGTAGTTTGTTTCAGATTGGATGATC
>CAZYCY010000052.1:0-10519 GCA_964646145.1 uncultured Thiotrichaceae bacterium | reverse complement strand
ACAATATGCTTTATCGCTTCGCGTATGCATTTCAGAAAAATGTGTGGCGCTTGCCGATAATGGAGATCGACCAAGTATTGACGTTGATACATATACTGCCCATGTTGAAGATGAAAGGGTAAAATAAAATTCCTGTTCAGCGTCAATTTACTGAAAAAAATAAAATGAGTAATGCAAGAATACCGTTTGCTATTAGAAAATCCGATCAGTGCATTGTCGAAGTCAGTGATGTTAAGCGCGGACAGGAGTGCGGTAGTGTTTGCCCTGAGTGTAAGCAGGGCGTTGTTGCAAAGCAAGGTAACGTTAATATTTGGCATTTTTCTCATGATCAAAATCCGAAAGATAAGCCGGATAAAGCGTGTGACATTTCTTTCTACAGCTGCTGCAGGCAATACGTTATTGAATTATTATTAAAAGGAAGAATAAGCCAACTATGCACACCCGAATATGTGATTTCTGAACCTTGTAATGCAGGAGTGGGTAAAGAGTGGACGAAATTGGTTACTCAAGCACATACATTTAAAGAAATAACTGTAAAAACAACAAAATATGATGTAGAAATAGGTATTGGCCAGCATAATTTTCAACTATTTATTGCATACCCTGGTCGCGTCTTACCTCATTGCCCTGATGAGAAAAAAACAGGTATTTTGGTCGTTGACATAACAATAATAAAGACAGATTATTATGCACAAAAAACATCACCGGGTTTATTAAAAATATTACTCAACAGATTGTTTGCTAATGAAAACAGGCATAAGCATTGGCTTTTTCATCCGCGTGAAGAGTCTGTTAGATCTAAACTGCAAGAGGAAGCCAGAACCGATCCCAGATGTCACGCATCTGATACGCATATTCATTCGGCCAAAGATAAAGTAACGCACTCTCCGCGCCAGGATGAGATCAATTCACCAGTGCTGCATGGGCAATATCATTGTCCAAAGTGCGATATCACTTGGCATGGAAGAAAAGACGTCGATTCGTACTGCCCAAAATGCCATGAGTACCTGTATAGTCGTTTTTACAGCGAATAATGAGTAATTGAAATTGGTTGTTTTTTCATCACCTTTGAATCATCAATGGCTTGAATGATGACCAGTTGGAATAGCAAATAGAAGATAGACGAAATTTCCAGCAGTTTTTGGGTTTAAACACCCTATTGTAAGCTATCCAGCTCGGGGCAAGCCACCCAAGATTTACGCTTTGCAGTTAAATATATCCAAACATTGCTCACGGAGTTTTGTGTATCTGTGAATATCATAAACCGTAGATTTTGCCTGCTCAATATTCATATCAGTGAACTCGCTGTTAAATTTTTCCTGCAATCCGGTTTTTTGCTCTGTGTTAATTATTGTCAGTAGAATATCTGCGAATAAGCAGTACATTTTCATCAGGCGTGTTTTTTGCAGATTATTATTCGAGCCGTCAGGGAATGCGCGTTCCATTATATCGTAGAACATTTTTATTTTATCTTGGTACTTTTTAATAGCTTGCAAAAAGTCAACTTTCACACACTCTTTTGTCATGGAAATATTCTCTTTTTGCAATAACAGCGATATCATCTGGAGTCCGTTTATTGCATATTTAACAATGAGCGCGTCGTCTTTTTTATTTTGTTGCTGTTCATTATTCAGCCCGCTTTCAATTCTATCCAGGATTTCTTCTGGAATGTCAGGGTATTTATCATTCTTCAAGGATTGAAAATGCAATTTGCCTACCTCTATAGCTATTCGTTCAGCATCAAAACGGTACGGCGAAATTTTAAGTGCTGGTCTGCTTGCAATGTCCTGAGTCAGTGCCTCGTCTGCACTGTCAAGCATTTTGCCAGCAAGTTCAAAATCATCTAAATTTCCGGCATTTATTCGTAAAGCAACTGCCAAAAGGTAATAAGCTTCTCGACCTGAAACATTACTGTTTGTTTTTGTAGCTGGTTTTTGTTTTGCGATTTCTATAGCATGCCAGGCCAAATCGGCGGCTATGCTCCATCTGTTCAGGGTTGCAAATATACTAGAGAAAACCAGGAAATGCAGATAACCAAGATCAGTAATTCCGACCTCATCTGATAAACAATCTTCTTTTAGCTTATCCAACTCATCTTTTATCAAAATTTTCTTTAAATCAGATGAGCCGCGAAATAAACTGAAAAGATGATCCGCGTTTTTATAACTATCAAATCTAATAATCGGAGGATTACGTGCGTCTGACCTTTTTCCTGTTTGCAGATATTCAATGCCAGTTTTGGCAAATTCATCAACCAATAATAAACGGGTATTGAGCATTTCTTGGCGAATGTTACTGGCGAATTTGCCCAACTCTTGCTGAAAATCTGTTGTTTGTATGTTGAGATTCAGGGAGTCACGTAATGATTCGAAGGCAGCAACCATTCTTGTTTGCGAATCATCCGATAGCACCAGCGAAGAGTGGGTTACTTGTTTCCTGAAGCTGATCCAGTCCTGCTTTATATCTATAAATGCGTTTTTATTTTTTTTAAGTACGCTCCGAAGTCGCACATCCAGTTTCTTGCTGGGGCTTTGATTTTTGGACAAAGCGCGGTATCCCAAGATGTCTCGTAAAACATTGTATTTCTCGTTTTTTGCCTGTTCCTCGGTATTTTCGACATCACGAAAGGCCGAAGGTACGAAGCTGTGAAAATGACGGATGTATTTATTTGAGAAGCCCTTGCCCCATTCATTTGCTGCTTTGTGAATGGTGTTTGACCCGGTTATCAGTATCATTCTCCCACCCATAGGTTCCAGCTTGCGATTGATCATATTGAGACGGGTTAGTGCGTTCGCATCTGTTTCAAGGTTGACTGCCTTCATTGGATGATCATGCTTCATTGAATGAGCAGCCTTCAGAAGCACGATCCATCGCTTACGGTCATCAGCCTCTTCAATCCAGTCAAATATATCTTCTGGAATTAGAGCTTTACCGAGACGCTCTAAACCCTCCGTTTTTTTAAAAAAATCATCAGCATCGTCTGTGGATAAAATAGCCCATTTGATAAGTAATTCAAGATAATATTCAAACTCTGCAACTGGGCTTTTGCCCCTGTTTATAAGGAATGATTTCAGCTTATCGAGAATGCTTTTAATTATTTCACCAGGCTCGGCACTGTTATCTATTGCCGATGGCGTGCGGAAGGCTTTCTTTGTTTCACTACCGACGTTTTCAAGGCTTTTCTCCGAAATTGCTTGCAGTTGGTCTGTCAGTGTAGTTGCTTGCATTCTACTTGAATTGCCTTGCCTGGCAACAGTATCGAAAATACGACTGGTTTCAGTACTGTGTGTGGGTAGCTGAAAAATCGGCCAAGCTGGATCGAGATGAAAGAAAATATAACGTGCAATAGTATAGGTGAGTGCACTTGCAGCCTCTTCATCATTTTCATCAGGTGGGAAAATAACACCATATGGTACGAGACTTGATTTTGTCTTTGGGCCTTTTATCCAGGGACTCGAATAACACAAAACGATGTCGCTATCAACTGCATAAAGGACAAAACGATCCTTCCCTCCGCTCTTAAAATCGCGAGTTTCTTGTTCCATCTCAACATACTCGTCCAGGAGCTTAATCTTTTTCAGCCACTCTTTAGCCTGTGACAGTTCTTGCTTTTGCGTGTGCTTACCCATGAGAGAATAATGCTGGGCGCTCTGGTGCCATATTTGCAACACTTTTTCTTGGAGTAGGATTATTTGGTTTAAGTTTTATTACTTTTGTATCCTCTGTAGTAATATAAGTGCGTATGTTCTGCTTTTCCACCTTTTGTATTTCTTCTACCCGAAGATTACTAATTAAGTAATAAGCCAAAAAAGAAAAGACCGCAAAATACTTTTGATAGAGGTCGTCATTTAGCACATCGCTTATATTTTGTGCAGCAATATCAAACTCCGGCAAGTCTCGTGTATCAAGGCTTTCCATTAAACTGTGCCGATAAAGATTAATAGTTTTAATCATCTTGCTTTCGGATATATATTGTTGACAGTTGCTGCTATCAGCTTGTATCAGATTGACAAGTAAGCGCAGCGATAGAGATGGATATTTATCAATATGAGCAAGGCATTTCTGCCAGAATTCAAGTGCATACGCTGATGGTTTAATCGTTTCGACCATATCGAACGCCGCCGAGAACAGGTCATGCCCCTTTTCATTGGGAGCTGTCCGAAATTCCTCATATCCAATCAGCCGAGTGAGCGTTTTCACTGTTTCGTCAAGTGCCATTTCCTGAGCCGTCCGCAGTGCGAAGTTCCAGGCCTTAACATTGTTGCAATAGAAATTTTTTTTAGCGAGAATATTGGTAAGCGCCGAGGTGAATATGTTTTTAGGCGAAAAAAGTTCGCCTTGTCTCTTTTCCCGGCGAAGATTGTTGCCAATTGCAGCAAGACACCTCTCTTCTCTTTCAGAGTCAGGAAAGAAATCTTCAAATGGGTGGAAAGAGTTAATGTTACCGCCAGCTATCCACGATTCAATACTACTATCAAGCCAGCTCTCAAGGGTATTTTTTGAATGTTCGGAAGAAAAAAAATGTTCATCACATATTTGAGCGGCACTGTTCCAATTAATCATATGTTAATGAACCTACTCTTAAGTATTTTTTGTGATCGTTTCCGACTGGTATTTTCTACAAATTCTTTATCCTTATTACCTGGCAGATAACAGTTTCGTGGAAATCCTAAAAATGTCATCTTGGCTGATGTTGGTCGAAAATCCATAACAACTGCCTCAGTGGCACCAAGACTACCTGAGCGATCAGATAAAGCCTCTAGATGTATGGCTCGACCCCAGTTGTTGTGTGAATTTTTTCGTAAATCACCATAAGCACCTCGAAAACGTCTACAATTTCCTGCATCAATTGCTGTTGGTCGCCATGGAACGTTTCTGGTAGAAGAAAAAAGTTCGGTTGCTCTGATTTTTAGGGCAACAAGTAAAGGAAAGTCTTGCTTTCCTTTGATTTTATCGAATCCAATGTGAACCAAACCAAGATTATCTCTGGTAATGTCGGCAGCTTTACTAATGGAAGAATGGTGGCAAGTCTTATCTTTGAGAGCTATGCCTGGCTCCGCCGTGGTAATCCAGACTAGTTTTTTAATGGATCCCTTTATAGTATCATTTTGATTGAAATGAACATCAAAGTAGCCGTTTTTTGTTGCATATTCCTGTTGTTGCAAAATTCTGTCTTCCAATTGGCTTCGGGCATTATCGTCCGTAGCATTATGGAAATTCTTAGCTAAATTATGTACGCTAACCAGCTTACTTTTTTTCGTGTTCGTTTTTGTACTCTGATCAAACTTATCATGAATATCTTCATACCGCATGATTGTGAAAATATAGTCATTAATTTCTTGTAGCTCATTTCCTGTATTTTTAAAAAAACGGCTATGGCTTTCTCTAAGCGGTCTCATTTTAGAAAGAGCCTCATCCGCGCTACTCGATTTTTTACATTTACAGTCCCATTCACTGATGAACTTATGAGCCAAATCATTAGAAAGAGCCTTGCAATGTACGGCATCAACAAAATTCATGATGACAAGAAGACCTGACGGTGTTTTCCCCAATAATTTTCTCAGGCTGTAAGGCATGCATCCTCCCTGTCCACCTCCAAAGCTTGAAGGCATAGCTACTAACTGTAGCTTAACTATGTAGAAAAATCAATCAAATGCAGGGTATTATTGTCGGTACGCTGGATGCGTTAGGGTGTCATAACACACGCGAAAGTGTCGAATATTACCGCGATGCCGGCAAAGCTAAAAAAAGCAATAGCTTAACTTTGCGGTACACAGTGAGTTTTATCAATCACTGTTCTCAAGTGCCGCCTTTTTCAGGTGGCACTTTCATTATTATTTAAAGAAAATTTTCCCATAAGTGGCGGTGTATTGACGATTCTTTGACTTGGTGCATCAATTTGCTAATATGTGGGAAAATATTATCAACTCGTAGGTTTTCCACTAAATGATTTCTGGCCAATTTGAGCTTCTAATGGATTCAGAAGAAGATAAAGCAGCGGTTTTGAAGCCAAAAGAATTTAGTCGTTTATTAATTCATGCTGGGTTTGGAAGAAACGGAAAGAGAAATATCGCTATTATATGGATGTCTTTTGGTAGCGCATTACGGGTTACTGAAATAGCTAGCCTGAAAGTTAAAGATCTACTTGAAAAAGATGGATCGCTTAAAGAAGAATATAGGTTGCCAGCAGCATATACCAAAAGTGGTGAGTCACGGTTAGCTTATATGTTAGAAGCCGATCACCAGGCGGCAATAAATGAATATTTGGTCTTGAGAATAAACAAAAAACTTCGGCTTTCACAATCTAGTGAATACCGAGGTCTACAGGCAGAATCACCTCTGTTCTTAAGTCGTGGATCATCTGGCTTTGCTTTTAGGCGTAAGTATTATAAAAAAGTTGATGGCACGATGGCTGAATATTATGTTTGCAGTAGTATGCAACAATTAATAAGTTATTTAGTGAAGATGGCAGTGGGTATAAATGGAAGCAGTCATTCAGGCCGTCGAACTTTTGCTACTCGACTTGCAGACAGAGGTATAGACTTAGAATATATTAAATACTTTCTAGGTCACAAAAATAAACAGCAATCACTCGCATATATTGAATCGAACCCTAAAAGGGTTCGCAATATTCTAAAGAATGTCTACGGACAAGCGTAACTATGAATGATCGAATTTTACCCAAAGGCGACATGCGCCGCGTGTGGTGTGTCCTGGGCGCAATTGAAACATTAGAACGTGCAACATTGACCACTCTGGTAGACGCACTGGGCTTGCCAAAGTCTTCGATTAATGACGTGTTAAAAAAGCTGTTATCTGGTCAGCTGCCTGGTCTAATTATTGTCAAAACAGGTGCGGTGTATACAGTATCTGACTGGGGTGAATTGCTCAAGAAAAATGGGGTTAAAAAATATTATAAAACCGCTTGCAAGGTCGGTTAATCCATCTTATAATGAGCTAAATTAAATGGAGATTAGAAATGAACGACATGAACAAAGAAAATGATAATAAATTAAAAAAGTACCAGTATAGTGGATTCTTTTTCGTACTGTTATCTATGGCATTATTATCTATTAACAGTAATGTTTTTTCAATATCTTCAATACTTGGGTTGTTAACCACAACGGTAGCATTTATGCATTTAATCTTAATTATTCGATACTTTCAAGATATCGCGCAAGATATTACGATTAATAACTAATGTCAAAAAAGCAGTGGCATATAGCTGGTTGGATAATAGTTACTTGTTTTGTAATTGGCGGGCTTTTAATCGCCATTATGGCTAAAAGTGTACCGTATCAGATAATGGGTATGTGCCTATCATTAAGCGGGGCTTTTGTCGGTGTTCTTTATAGGGATATGCTACGCAAGTGTCTAAATAATGACTCAGAACACTAAAGGCACAAATTAAAAATCTGCAAATTGGAGAAAAAGAAGATGAAAAACTTACTAAGCGTTTTTAAAAAACCAGACGGCTGGTCTAAAATGACATTTGATACAAAAAGATCATATGCGTATCAAGATTTAATGCATGAATATATAGTGTACTGTTTTAAAGTGGCTCTTGTAATCTCGGTTACATTTATACTGCTTATAATTCTTGTCGATCCTTTTTTTGATAAAAGTATTTTGGGTATTATTTTGTTTGTCCTATTGTTTGTTTTTTCCCTCGTTACTATGATTTATTTTACCAATCGTCGTATGAAGTTATTAAACAAACAATACGAAAAGTATTTTACTACCATTGAAGGAAAAGATTAATGAAAGAATTCATCATAATCGGACTTGCCTTGATCGGACTAATCACATACGGGGTTGATTATTTTATTTTATCAAGCACTGAAAATATTAATCTAGCAGAAGCAAGGGTAGAGCTATGGATGAAGGCTTTTTTCATCTACCTGATATTGTTAATTCCTCCTTACATAATGCTGGATAGAGATCGCTACGAAACTGCCGCAATAGTAGCTGAAACAGCGGGCGCTGTAGTAGTAAAAATCAGTACATATATTTCGATAGGCATGCTTATATATTTAGGCTGGTACCTGGCATCGAGTGTTTTTTAATGACTACAACATAGAATGGTAAAAGATTATGGAATGGTTAAAGAATAAAACTGTAGTAATTCATATGCATGGTAGCCCTATTACTATAGCTAAGCTATCTCAAAGACAAACGACGAATGATCATATCCGAATCAAAGGCACAGTATCAGAAATTGACAGCATTGGCATTAGAATTAAACCGGATAGCGGACTTACCCGAAGTATGACTTGGGCTTCCCTGGATAATTATTCGATTACTGAAATTGTCTAATGATGATTAATGATATGACGATAGAAATATTTGCAAAATTAGATAGAGATGGTGACTCAGCCCAAGAAGATCATGTTTTCATCGGGCGCAAACAGGATTTGACTAACATTTCAAAATGGGCAGGGAAGGCTTATCAATTAAATAAAAGAAGAAAAGCTATATTGAAGATAGCTAAATTATTTTCAGATGCTGCATTGCTAGAAACCCCTTTCTTGCGGTTAAGCAAGAAAGAATGCATAGTTTTAGTTGATTCAATGTACGATTTAAAATCCAGCACTAAAAGCAAGCCGCTTAATATATTTTGCGAAATGCTCGACACCTCACTATGTGTTTATTAAATAAAGGAAAAGATTATGATTATAAAAAGTTTATTAGTTTTTTTACTCTTAATATTAATTTCTGGTTGTGAAAAAACTTTCGAAAGCCATCATTTGGCAAATGTACTTGAACAAAGAAAAGCTGAATTATCTGAATTTAATATAACTCAACTAAACATTGATACTTGTCCAGTTTTATTGCGCGAATGCGTTACTAGATTCAGCGGTAATTTCAGCAAACAAGACATATCTTTTTTTCCAGGTAGAGATTATTTTTTGGATGGATTAAAGGCTCATCTTATTGATGAAAAATGGCAGGTAATAGCGCCAAACAATATTAAAAATTTTAGTTCAGAAAAAATCTCAACTAATTACGCTAGCGCAATAGATGAAATGTTAAGCAGCTTGGTAGAGCAAAGAGCTAAAAGGAATAGCTGGAATAAATAAGATGGTAAAAGATTATGGATTCTAAGAAAATAGAAAAAGTACAGGTATATTGCGAGAGAGGGTGTAATGTCACAGATGTGGATGCAGATGATCCCTGGACTGAATGTGCGGCATGTGGCGCAATAATGAGACCAGAATACTTCGATAATTTATCAGACATCGATTTAAGCCTCCGCTTAAATAACTAATAAGGTAAAAGAATGAAGATGAAAGAGTGGAAAAACAATTTTGAATATTGGTTCTATGAAACTAATAAATCAAGTTTTGATTTGAATGAAAAAACACCGAGCGATTGGATTCTTTCTATCGAAAATGTTTCGGCGAGATTATCATGGGATGGTAGAGTAGAAAATGGAAACTGGCAGTTTACAAGTCCCATTATTGCCCAAAGCGTTGCGCAAGATATTGAATGGCTGCCCACCAATTGCGTAAAACTTGAAAATGCACAAGTTTATGTAGAAAAAAAGCTTTATCAGGCTCTCATACTCATGCGTGATGAAATCACTTCTAGTATCGATGCGCTCACACATAATCAGTACAAAAGAATCGTTGATGGAAAGGAAGTTTTAGTCTCAACAGCACAATCATTGTAAGTAATAGGAAAAGAATTATGAACGATAAAATTTTAAATATTTCATATATAGAGAAAGCTGTAGATCAGGTTTTAACTGATCTTAAACTCCCTGGGGAGTTCCTTACTCAATCAGAAAAATTAGCAAAAATTAAATCAAAGGATAATGATGTATATGAACATTTAATGAAGTTAATTGATAAAGGAACGGCTGATTCAGATCTGGATGGAATCTTTCATGCGATACGCGATACTTTATTCATAATGATTGATACTTTACAAGCAAGGCAGCTTGTTCTTCAGTATAGGAAAAGATGATGGATTTTTATAATGAAGCTTTATTCATTTTATTTGTTTTTATGCTTGGGGCTATGGTTGCACTTTCTATAATAGGGATGAATGCAATGCAGGCTATTCTTGTTCTTACAGGATCAGCTATAGGTATAGTGATAGTTTTGCTTATGGATCTGACTTCAGTTGAAATAGGTATAGCAGTGATTTTTTCTCTCTTTATAGTTTTTAGCCTTGCTGTCGGCGCTTCTATGGTGATTCAGCGTAGAGCTAAAACTACATCGGATGGGAATATTACTAATTTTAAAAAGAGTGACAAAAAGTGGCTGGTTTGCGAAGAAGATATTAAGCATCATTGTTCTTACATGGGAACAGCGTCAAATAAAGAAAAAGGCGTGCACTGCCCGTCACCGCTTGTTGTGTTCAAGACAGGCGTAGTACCCCCAGATTATCTGGACACGTTCCCGCCGGAATCACAGTGGTACAAAGAAATCCAGCGGTTTAAACACGATAATAATTTATAGGAAAAGACCAGCACTCTAGTCTTTGAACTTGCTCTTTACTCAATAGACTACTA
>CAZYCY010000051.1:4676-10534 GCA_964646145.1 uncultured Thiotrichaceae bacterium | reverse complement strand
ATGAAACAATATCTTCATCCCTGTAACGCCTCATATTTTTTGTTAAAGCTCTACGACTTTTTTCTGGATTTTACCAACCTGGCAGGATTACCCACCATAATCGAATAATCAGCAACATCCTTTGTCACCACCGAACCCGCGCCTATGATACATTTTTTTCCAATATTTGCCATCACTAATGCGCCGTTACCGATCCAGCTATCCTCGCCAATTTCAATCTTTGTGTAACTGCCTCCCTGTTGCTGTATGGGCGTATCCAGATCGTCAAAATTATGCTGCTGACTGCCGCTCATGATATGCACACCACTGGCGATCAAGCTGTTATCACCGATCTTGCACATGCCTATATTGCATTGCGCACCTATATACACCCCTTTGCCAATCTCGGTATCACGTTGTGAGAATATCGTGGCAAAGCCAATTGCGCACTCATAATGGCAGAACGTCATACTTACGCGATAAAAAGCGATTCGGCAGTAGCTGCCAAATTTACCGGGAATAAGGCTTAACAGTTGCGAATAAGCGGCAATGTCATTATTTTTAGAAATTGTAGTTTGCAACAGGTATAACAAATACAAGGGCGATATCAATATCACAAATATATTTGAAACTGTTTTTTTTATTATTGGAGTCATCTACTTTATCACTTGCAAGCAATAAAAACCTGGCTTGTGCAAGCTAATTTGCGTGCATCAATAATAGCACCTAAGATTAATAATGCTTTAACTTGAGGATACTCTGATCAAGTCCAATTATTTCAGGCGCAGGAAAAATGGGTATTTTTGAGTGCGAAGAGTATAATATAGGTTAATATGTTGCCAGCATAGGGTAAAATCAAGATATTTGAAAGTAATGTAATGATCTTGTAAAGACATGGTGACATTGTAGAAACTGTTTTACCATTCTAGAGGTCTGCCCGAGAATAGAGGGCCTACTAGAGTCTTTGCATTTTTTCTAATTTCAACAAGAGAGAAGAATGTAATGCATGCCCCAAAAGAACGCTCTTTACCACATTATAATTGGCAAGATTATGAGATATGGGAAGGCAAATGGGAGCTAATTGAAGGCATTCCTTATGCCATGAGTCCCGCTCCGACTATTGAACATCAAGCTATTAGTCAAAAAATTGCAGGGCAGTTAAATGAGCTGCTAGCAGCTTGCAAACACTGCCAGGCTTTATTGCCAGTTGACTGGAAAATAACTGCTGAAACTATCGTTCAGCCAGATAATTTGGTGGTGTGTAGCGAAGTGTCCGGGCAGTATTTAACTCAAGCGCCCGATATTATTTTTGAGATACTATCTCCTGCAACAGCCACAAAAGATATAGGTATTAAATTTGAGCTTTACCAACAAGAAGCTGTGCAATATTACATCATTGTTAACCCAACAGACAAGATAGCTAAAGTCTATCAACTAACTGAAGATGGTCGTTTGATTAAAAAACTGGACGCAAGAAAGCAACAATACCTATTTACAATAGCCGACTGCCAATTAAATTTCGATTTTTCACAAATTTGGTAAGCATGTGGCACTAAACATATAAACGCTAATATTTCAATATGAAGGAACAACATGCTCAACCAGATTAAGGTTAAACCTACTATAAAATACTGTCTGCTAATATGCTCTTTACTTCTCTTAACCGCCTGTGGTGAAGGAGCAAGCGAGCAACAGATGCTTGATAAAGCAAAAGCTCATCTGCATGATGGCGAGTTAAAATCAAGTGCTATCGAATTACGAAATACACTACAGAAAAATAGCGAGAACGCAGAGGCTCGTTATTTACTCGGTAGTATCAGCTATCGGTTTGGCAACCTGGACACCGCTGAGAAAGAATTTAGACGCGCTGCACTGGCAGGCTGGGACCAACAACAAACTCAGCTCGCGCTTGCACGTGTTTTCATTGCAAAAAACGAGCTTCAAAAACTACTCGATGAAATAACACCCCAGGACGCATGGTCTGCAAACAGCCGCGCAAATATATCAGCTCTGCGCGCACGGGCAGAGGCTGGTCTTGAGCAGACCCAGCTTGCTAAAGACACACTTGAAAAAGCCAGGAATCATCAAAAAAATGCGCTACAGGTACTCAAAACAACCGTCATATTTCAACTCACTGGCTTGCACGATGGCAATGCTGTGCAGACCCTGGAACTAGCACTGTCGCACTACCCGGACGACACCGAACTACTGTTATTGCTTGCGTCCTACGAATTGCAGAACAACAAACTCACAGAATCCGAAGCAAACTTCAAAAAAGTAATCTCTATTGAGCCCGACAATTTAATTACCACCACCTCTCTAAAAGCAAACATAGGGCTTGCTCGTGTACAGATTTTAAACAACAGGCTAGACGAAGCAAAGACCACGCTGGCACTTGTATTAAAATCAAATAAAAATAATCCACATGCAAACTACCTTAGCGGGTTTATTAGTTTTAGCCAGCAAGATTATGAGCTCGCAGAGAAATATATTCGTAACCTGCTATCCATATTACCAAACCATACCCAGTCCCAACAATTGATGGGGAAAATCAAACATGCATTGAATGATTACCAACAGGCCGCTCACCACCTCTCTCTATATCTGAGTGTCGCACCCGGTGACACAGCTACCCGAATGCTGCTCACGCAGACCTATATTCGTCTAAATCAGGCGAAACAAGCGCAATCAACCCTGCAACCTCTGCTCGACGAGACACCGGATGATGCCGCCGTACAGTCCTTGCTCGGTCAAATAGCTTTTCTAAAAGGCGATATGAGCAAGGGCATTGAGTCACTAAAAAAAGCCGTAAAATCCCGCCCAGATAACATTACTCTGCATAAACAACTAATAAACGCTTATATCGCTGCAGGTAAAACAGAACAGGCACTAACACAAATAAATACATTTAAAGGTCTGAGCAATAATACTGAAGAAGCACAAAGACTGACTATTTCAGCCTACTTAGCAGCAAATAAAACTGACTCGGCAATGAAAGTTGCCAATGAGATACTGCTGACTGATCCAGACAATACAGCTATTTTGGCACTAAAGGGCAGCATTTACGCGACCAATAATGAGCCACAGCAAGCGCGTAACTATTTTAACCGGGCACTGCAACTGCAGCAAAGCCACCCTGCTGCCACCATCGGACTAGCCCGCCTGGAAAGCAAAGCGGGCGATTTTGATAAAGCAATACAACTTTATAAAAAACTGATTGAATCCGAGCAGGCAGGTATTCTGCCTATGCTGGCACTGTCAGAGCTGGCAGCACAACAACAGCGCACAGATGACATGCTCTCCTGGTTGGAAAAAGCCCGTACCACGGCACCTTCCGATTTAAGACCCCTGCTCATTCTTGGCAACTATTATTTGCGTCTCGCACAAGCTGACGAAGCCAGCACTTACAGTCAGAAGGCATTAGAAATATCACCTGGACACGCAGGAAGTCTTAATCTGCACGGCAGAGTACTGATTGCACAAAAACGCTTCAATGAGGCTCTGCTACCTCTGCAAACACTGCTAAAAAGACAACCAGACTCTACCAGCGCGCAACTGTTGCTTGCTGAAGCATTTTTACGTCTGGGCGAAACAACAAAGGCTCATGAATATTTACTGGCTGTGCTGAAAAAACAACCGGATAATCTTTTAGCGATCATATTAATGACCGAAGCTGAATTCAACGCCAGAAATTATGACAGCAGCCTGCACTACGCAAAACGTGTGCAACAACTGCAACCTGATCTTTTTACTGGCTATATGATGGAAGGTAACATATGGCTTGCCAGACAGAACCATAATAAAGCCCGTGCAGCCTATACCAAGGCGTGGCAACGCCAACAAACAGCAGATCTGGCAATAAGATTATCCTTCGTAACAAAACACACTGATACATTTGATGCCGCCATCAAACCCCTTCTTTCCTGGCTGGAGCAACACCCAGAAGACACGACTGTACGCATCTACCTGGCAGACATTTATCTAAAAGAAAACCATCACAACAATGCCATCAAGGAATATAAAATAATACTGAAAAATGAACCTGAAAACATTTCCGCTCTAAATAATCTGGCATGGCTGTACTCCCAGCAAGATAAACCAGAGGCGCTGAATCTGGCAGCCAGAGCGTACCGGTTAACACAAACTAACCCCTATGTTTTAGATACATACGGCTGGATTCTGGTTCAACAAGGAGAGGTTGATAAAGGGCTTCGTCTGCTAGAACAGGCAAAAGAACTATTGCCAGACAGTCTTGAGGTACGTTACCACTATGCTGCTGCCTTAATTAAATCCGGCAGGGCAGATGAAGGTCGTTACATTCTTGAAGAGCTCATCAAGCAGGGTAAACCATTTATGGGTCGTGACGATGCAGAGCAATTACTTGGTAAATAACAAATGAGAGCACCAATGCCTGTCACCTTAATCCCTGCATAGAAACACGATGCAAGCACAACTATTTGAAAAATCTATCGCTTTAAAATATTCCGCCGAACCTATGGGTGCGACTACATATTTAAAAACGCTATATTTTCCAAATACTTGCACTATCATTCGCGTTTCTATGCAGGGATTAGGGTGTCAGACTTTTTACAAAAGATAATTAAATTTCGCTATAATTACCCCATGTCTGAAGAAAAACAGATAGAACAAGAAATTGGATGGTACGAAGGTAACTTCTCAATAACCCGTGGCAGCATTACACGTCATTCCTGCATGCTTTTAGCAGGAATCTAGCTGGTCGCGCATGGATTCCCGCTAAAACACTGCGGGAATGACGGGCGTTATTGCTTAACTTACTGGCATTGACCCTGACGTATTATAAGGCGTTGCATAAGTATTAGCAGTGCATGCTTTTGAAACCATTAATAACAGGGAGATTAACTTTATATGAATTTCTTTAATGATCTGGCAGATTTGAGTATCGCTGAAATCAGGCAACTAATCACACTTGCCAAAAAACTGGAAGACAAGCCCGAACCACGCGCACTTGAAGGTAAAATCCTGTCATTGTTGTTTCTAAGCCCGTCCTTGCGAACACTCATCTCATTTCAATCAGCGATGGCAAGATTAGGCGGAGGAACCATCGTTATTTCTCCAGAAATGTCGATACACGGACTCGAGTCTCGTTCAGGCATCGTCATGGATGGCATAGCCGCTGAACACATTCGCGAAGCAGTTCCAGTGATTGCATCCTATGGCGACGCTATTGGCATCCGTGCATTTGCAAAAAGAGAAAGTCTCGATGATGATCTTGCTGACCGTGAATTTCGTGAATTAACATCTCTGATTGACACGCCCTATATCAACATGGAGTCAGCAATAAACCATCCTTGCCAAAGCCTTGCCGACTGGAAAACCATGGATGATTTTGCAATACCCGCCAGCGCTGGCAAGTTGGTACTATCTTGGACCTGGCACCCTCAGCCCATGCCGTTAGCAGTGCCAGCGGCAACCGTGCATATGGCTGCTCTGCGCGGCATGGATGTTACGGTATTAAGACCAGAAGGCTTTGCGCTGCCAACTGCAATTATGGACAAAGCACGCCATGCCGCAGCCATCAGCGGTGGTTCGGTAACAGAAACCGATGACCGCAGCAGCGCAATGCAAGGTAGTCATGTGCTTTATGTTAATTCCTGGGCATCGGCACGCCATTATGGCAACAGACGTGCCGAAGATAAAATCAAACCCGAACTGCATGACTGGCGTGTAGACGAACCATGGTTTGAAAATGCTAACAATGACTGCCGTTTCATGCACTGCCTGCCAGTGCGTCGTGGTGTCACGGTCACTGACTGCATACTTGACAGTTCACGCAGCATCGTCACCGCAGAAGCACGCAACCGCATGCTGGTGCAGATGGCACTGCTGCACCAGATGTT
>CAZYCY010000051.1:0-4576 GCA_964646145.1 uncultured Thiotrichaceae bacterium | reverse complement strand
CTGCAACACATCCCAGCTTGTTGTAAACTGAAAGTCAGTCATTAACTTTCGCAATCTGTGTTCACACTTATCGAGATTATTATAATGCCTGAAGCGTGAAAACCAACTTGCTGAAATACGCGGTTGCCCAGGGTCTACTTCCCAGGGATGCAGATAAAAGATAAACGGCTGCTGCCGGCGATTTACCTGTCGCAAACCGGCACGACTTAACCAATAGGGATAAAGTCGAAAATAACCACCACCAGCTATGGGTAAACGATAATCCATAATTTTGGCGGTGGACAGAGGGAACTCAATCAGTTGATGACCTGCCGGGGTGTCTAAAATATAAGGAAACTCAGGGCTATCGGGTATGCCATAACGGTCGTGACGAACCGGAAATATACTGGAGTCATACACAAAACCCGCTTCTGCCAGAATGTCCAGTGCCCATAATGAACGACTGGTAATGGAATAACTGGCGGCACGATAGCCTCGCACTTGCTGCCCAATAATGTCTTCCAGAATATTTTTTGCGCGTATCGTTTCTTCTTTAAATACCTCTGGACTCTGGTTATAGACCAACTGATGGCTATAGCCGTGGCAGGCCACCTCATGCCCCCTGTCAGCAATTTGCAGAACCAGATTGCTTACCCTGTCTGCCACCCAGCCCAATACAAAAAAGGTGGCTTTAACCTGGTACTCATCAAATAAATCTAATAACTTATGCGTGTTCTGCTCTACTCGTAAGCTGTGATTATCCCATTCATGCGGAGCAATGCTGTCGGCAAATGCAGACACCTGAAAATAGTCCTCAACATCAACTGTTAACGCATTTTTAATCGACATTTACCACAACTCACCTGTGTCTCGTTGCGGTGCTGCCACGCAGCAACATGGGTGCGCGAATACGCAAGCATCTATTATCACTATTTTAGCCTCTTCACGCATTCTCAGCTTCATCTTCATCTTTACCGTAGTATCCATAATAGTAGCCGCGACTGCGCTGCCCTTCATTTTTATTCAGCACCAGACCGGTTGCCTGCTCATCCGATATCATTTCCAGAGCATCATTGACCAGCGCCTGAGGGGTTTTTCCGGCTTCTATAACAAACACCACCTGCCCAACCAGCCCTGCAAGAATTTGAGTTTGTGGCGTTGGCAGCATTGGCGGACCATCAAAAATAATAATGCGGTCACTGTAACGACTTGCCACTTCATCAACCAGATCGGACATACGATGGCTTGCCAGCAACTCTGCCGCGTATTCACTCTGCTTACCCGCAGACACCAGCCGTAAATTCTTAATGTCCGTTTGCAGCAGAACATCAGCAATGCTTAAATCATCACTTTGCAGCACGTCCATCAGACCAGAAATATTTTCCAGCCCCAACATTCTGCTTGTGCCTTGCCGGGTAACATCACAATCGACCAGTAAAACAGTGGTGTCTCTTTCCTGTGCCATTGACAATGCCAGGTTAATCGAAGTGTAGCTTTTGCCTTCGCCAGGCATGGCACTGGTCACCAGAATAATATTACCACGTTTGAGCATTGCCTTGTTGCGCCCGCAAGCATTGGCGACCAACGGGCGCTTGATTCTTCTGTAGTCATCCTGAATTTCTCGCCCAAGGTCACTGCCAGGCACCAGCATGTCGGCAGCTAAGAGCCGTTTTACTATATTAATTTTATTGTTGTTTGACTCCCTATGACTGTTACCCTGCGTGACTTTTTCAAGGGGTTCTTTGGCTTCGGTTTTGACAGTGGCAAAAGGTGCGTTTATCGCATCCGTCTTATTGTCTTCAGCAAAACGTGTGCTTACGTCTTCTAGCTTAATGTCTTCATCAAAGCGCGTGTTTATGGAGTCAGCTTTACTCGCTTCAACCAGCTGCGCTATGGTTGTCGATACCGACTTTTTATTTTCCCTATTCATAATATCTAATTCCAGTGCGCCAGTAAATTACCAACCGATACGGTTAATATATTCATCAACTCCTCACTCGACCCCCTAAAAACAACCGCTGCGCCATAAATGGCAAACAACAGAAAAAAAGCCAGCAGAAAACCCGTCAACTGAAACCGTCGCTTTCTTTTATGCTGCTTATCCAGGTAAAGACCAACCGAACCTAAAACAGGAAGCCCCGTTTTAGTTATAATCTGACTTGAATCAATAAACGTTGGCCGCAAAAGATACCTGAAAAGTCCCCAGGCCAGACCGGCTGCGATGGCGACAAAAAAAGCAGCCGTCAGAAAAAGAAGCCGATTAGGCTCTGATGGCTTGGTTGGCACGCGTGGTGGCTCAATGATGCGGAATTTTATATTACTGCCTGCCTGACCAACCGCCTGCGCCAGTCGCGCGGTTTCTCTGCGCTCGACAAAGCTCAGAAAACGGTCATGAGTAATGTCATAATCGCGATTCAACCTTGCAAGTTCAGCCTCGACGTCCGGAATAATGTCCACCGCCTGTTGCAATCTCTGCACACTGTTTTTTTGCTCCAGCAGCTTTATTTTAAATGTTTCCACATCAACGCTGGCTCTATGAATCTCCGCTTTCAGCTCCTGATAAACCGGATTAAACTCAGTCGAACCACTGCCACCTGCATCAACAAACACATTTACCGCAGTAACATCACTCGACATTAGGTCTTCCATCGTCGCTCTGACTGCCTTAACGTTGGGATGCTGCTCCTGGTATCTGGTCAACAGCACTACAAGCTGTTTACGTAATTGTCGTAATTTTTGAGCTTTTGGCTCGTTAAAGCCACCAGCCGTAAGCAGAGGCGTTTCGCCTTCGAGTTGCTTAAGCATGGCAGAATGCCTGCGTTCGGCCAGCCGCAACTGTGAGCCAATATTATCCAGCTCATCTTGTTCAGCCTGCAACCTGCCGAAGTAACCGCCCCTCTCATCCGGCATAAGACCCACGTTCTCGCGCTTAAAATCTGCCAGCTTCAGCTCGGCGGCAACCAGCCTGACCTCATGCTCACGAATCTGGCGGTCAATAAATTGTTGCGCTTCGACGGTATCGGTGCGGGTGGAATCCAGGGTATGTTCAATCAATGTATTGAGCAGCCTGGAAACAACTTGATAGGTCAGCTCTGGTGAACTTCCTACATAAGTGAGTTCATAAACATTATTCCCTCTTTGTCTCCTGCCCTCATACCTGAGTTCAATTGAACGCCGCATGTCAGACACCAGCCTATCCATCGCCAGCGTGTCATCTGCCCCAAGATCCATATCCGCATGGCGAATAACATCTTCCAGATTTTCTCGACTTAACAAGGTCTTTGACATGATGTTAAGCCCTCTCTCTATATCCGCCTCTACCGACAAGCCCCTGAGCAAGGGCTGTATCATTGAGGTGGTATCGACATGCACCACCGCTCTGGAGGTAAAACGATCCGGTAAAGTATAGACCACAGCCCACCCACTTATCGCTACTACAGCGGCAAGCACCAATGCCATCCATCGGTATTGCCAGGTGCCATGTAAATAACTGTAAACTAATATCAATTGATCGCGCATTTTATTTTACCCTGGCAAATTTTAATTCCAAAAAGCCTCTGGTTATAAAGTTATCGGCAGCTTGTGGTTTTAATTTAATTGTAACTTCTCGGCATCACAAAAAAAAGATGAAGACCTCAATACCAGTAAGTCAAGCGCAACACAATCTGGAAGCGGGACTGAAGCCCCGCTTCCAGATTGTGTTGCGCTTAAACTTACTGGCTATTGATGAGCACCTGTATTTTATATCATTTTCCTTATATAAGGGCTTGTCAATAAATAACTTGATCATCTTGCTTGCCTATCCTTCCGTCTTCTGCGTTGCTGAAATGGTTGCATACAACGAGTATGCAACCATTTCAGCGCCTTGAATACGAAACGATATTCGGCGCAATACGATCAAGTTATTTATTGACAAGCCCTAAGCTGTTTTTCATGCCACATACTCCTCGTACTCAAGAATACCCGTTTATAGCATGCATCTTTTTGTGAGTAGTGCCACATGAATGTGGCGTTTACCAACCAAAGGATGGAGTAGCTGCGTGGTAAAGCCTTGCAATAGCCCACTCACTGCGGCCTCATATTACGCCTTGCTCTTCGCAAAAACCTACGCACTCTAAAACGGACATTGTTGAATACGAAGAGTATATCTTCATTTTCCAACTACCGATATATTCAGTTTCTTCATTAAACTGTACAGCGAAGGACGGCTGACACTCAGTGCTTCGGCTGCGTGGGTAATATTGTTATTATATATTGACAAGGTATGCTGTATAAGTTCACGCTCCGCTTGTTCTCTGACCTGATGCAAAGTTAATGACTGTATGGACTCTTCTGGCACATCAAACCCCAGGTCGCTTGCCAAAATCTGTTTTCCTTCAGCAAGCACCACCGCACGCTTAACCCGGTTTTCAAGCTCACGCACATTACCCGGCCACGCATAAGCGTCAATTTCCACACGCGCTGCGTCAGTGAAGCCACGGAAACTACGACCATGCTGCAAACTGAATTTATCCAGGAATATTTTTGCCAACAACAACTTATCCGTTTCACGTTCGCGCAGCGCAGGGATTTCAATAACAATTTCACTGATCCTGAA
>CAZYCY010000050.1:0-10538 GCA_964646145.1 uncultured Thiotrichaceae bacterium | reverse complement strand
ATGGGAAAATTATCCCAATTTTGTTGCAATGACGAAGTTATGGGATTATAATCCCATTAACAAAAATAATCACGGGAGTGAAACTTATGTTGGGATGTGAAAAACTTAAAAAAGTCCGAGTCAGTAATGCTAAACGTGCGTTTACCACCAGGCGTGTTCCGGCGCAGGATAT
The DNA here is from genome assembly GCA_964646145.1 of uncultured Thiotrichaceae bacterium. Lineage (GTDB taxonomy): Bacteria > Pseudomonadota > Gammaproteobacteria > SZUA-229 > SZUA-229. The sequence continues at coordinate 10,366 of CAZYCY010000050.1, read as the reverse complement.
GCAAACACTAATATCTGGTGATGTTAAACCAGTAACGGGCAATCTGGTGCTGGCAACGATCCATGAGATTGGCAAACATACCAGAATAGAAAAACCAAATGGTCGCCGATCTTTGTTGATGCCAGGTGATGAAATTATTGTCTGTTACGGTAATCGCTATGCACCAGATCAATTTGAAGCTCTGGTTAGTGAAGACCTTGGTTTGTGTGATCTGGTCGCGGGTGGTGGTGTTGCTTCTCGTGAAATTAATCGGCATGACCGCATGTTGCCACCAACACAGATAATGCCTATTGGTTTAATAGGTAATGCAGATGGTAAAGCATTAAATCTTTTTAATTACCGTATCGATGCTGTGGCATCAAATGAGCCCATTAAACCCATCAAAGTATTTTTGATTACTGGTACTGCGATGAACTCTGGTAAGACCTTCACTGCTGCTTCGGTAATTCGCGGGCTAAAGGGAAATGGACATAAAGTTGCAGGTATCAAAGCAACTGGTACAGGGTCTGGCGGTGATTTGTGGAAGATGAAGGACATGGGCGCTGACGTTATTATGGATTTTACTGACGCAGGTTTCACCTCCACCTACAAAATTCCAGATGAAAAGATAGAAGAAGGTGTCTTGAATTTGATTAATCATGCCGCCAAACGAAAATGTGACTACGCCATTGTGGAGATCGCTGATGGTTTACAGCACATGGAAACGGCTGTTCTTCTTCAGTCTGAAAAACTGCGAAGTATGGTCTCTGGAGTGGTGTTTGCCGCTTATGATTCACTCGGTGCCAGGGCAGGTTATGAGGAATTGCGAGAACTTGGCTACTCTGTTTTGGCTATCAGTGGGCAGATTACACGATCACCATTGGCAATGCGTGAAGCAGCGTCAACTAATTGTGCTGTCTATACGCCATTTGAAATTCAGGCTGGCGCACTTGTTCCGATAATGAGTGGTGAAACTGAATATGAAACTTTGATGCGAAGTGCAAGTTTGATGAGCCGGAGTATGAGCAACTTAAATAATCATGTGGCGGATAATAATCGACAGGATGAGCATTTATGGTCAAGAGAGGTTGCTGCGGTGCATGACCTTGAAATAAACATATAAGGTCTTTGACTGCAATGAATAATTATTACCCTAACCCCTACACAGAAACACGAATCCTATGCAAGTTATTGATTCCACAAGAAAAAGAAAAAATAACCGTCGAACCTATGGCTGCGACTAATTTTTCTTCTTTTCCTGTGAAACCACTTATCCTTATACAACATGGCTTACACATTATTCCGCGTTTTTATGTAGAGATTGGGGTATTAGCTAACTGAAAGTAGAAAAATAGAGAAAAGTTGTAATGCAAACTTTAGCGCAAGCCCGGGATCCGATTGACGATGCCTGGCGTAAATCCTGGTCTGGGCTGGGAGCCATTTTAATATTTAGCATTTTCATTAATGTTCTAAAACTGGCCTCCCCAATGTATGTACTGCAAATTCTTGACAGGGTGATGTCCAGTCGCAGTCTTGAAACCTTGATTATGCTGACGATAATAACCCTGGTCGCGATAGTATGCGCTATTTTACTTGAGATGGTCCGGCGACGGATGTTTATCCATTGGGGTCACTGGGTAGAGCGAAGTTTTGGTCCTTCATTATTCGCTGCGGGATTAAAACAGGGCAGTCAACAAACATCAAGCAGCTCCAGAATTCTTCGAGACTTGAGTACCGTCAGGTCATTTATCGCCGGTACCGGGCTGATTGCCTGGCTTGATATCGTCTGGGCGCCTATTTTTATCTTCATTATCTTTCTTATCTCACCGCCGTTGGCCTACATTGTGCTCATCGGCAGTGTGCTGGCTCTGATCCTCGGTACCATTAACGAATGGATGACTCGTGATTCACGCAATGCCACCTTAAAAGCGGGAAATGAAGACCAGGAATGGATTGCATCGGCCGAACGAAATCGAGAGACAGTCAGTTCTCTTAATGTGGTGAACAGCTTTACCGAGTTATGGTCTCGCAGTGCATTTTCACGTTTAGATGAAGCTGAACGCACGCAAACCACCAATGTTTACTTTGCTGCAGCAATGCGATCTGTGGGGCGCTTTGTGCGCATTGGTGTTCTCGGCGTGGGCATCTGGTTAGTGATTGATGAAGTACTGACGCTGGGGGCAGTGATTGCGGCAAATATTTTAGGGCAAATCGCTTATAACCTGGTTAAAAACGCCATGTTTAAGTGGCGTGAAATGGTGAGATCCAAACGGGCTTATGGACGCATTAAAACGGTTGTAGAAAAAGATAACAGCCCATTGGTTTCGCAGTCATCAGCATTAATGCCACGATCACTGGTGCTGGAGAAAATCTCTTATCGCTATTCGCAACAATCCAAATCGGTATTAAGAGGATTAGATTTGACTTTAAATCCTGGTGACTTGCTATGTGTGATTGGTTCCTGCGCATCCGGTAAGTCAACTTTTTGCAGGCTGGTGAGCGGCTTGATGGTGCCGCGCTCAGGGAAAATATGGCTGGGTGATGTGGATGTCTATCGTTTACAACAAAATAGTAACGAGCGTGAAATTGGTTATTTACCTCAGGATGTGACGCTTTTCCAGGGTACGGTGAGAGAGAATATTGCGAGCATGGCGACGGGGAATATGGATCAGGTGATTAAGGCTGCCAAACTCAGTGGCATTCATGAGGTGATACTTAATTTGCCAGAGGGATACGATACTGAGATAGTCGAAAAAGAACCCCTGTTATCAGCCGGGCAAAGGAAAAGCATTGCCATTGCCAGGACATTTTATGGATCGCCGCCACTGATCATTATGGATGAGCCGATTCCACACCTGGACATTGCGTCAGCAACGGCACTGAAGACCGCTATCAAATACTTGCAGTCAAAAGGCACCATTGTTATTTTGACAACACAGCGCAAGGCGTTGGCCAAGATAGCGGATAAAGCCATATTATTCAGTGATGAAAATCCAGTCATTATGAAATCTCCCGGCGAGATAAGTCGACTGTTTAAAGCTGAAACCAGCGCCAACAAAAAACAATTGGCACTGGTAAAAGAAGACTTGAAAAAAAACACCCAACGCGGCAGAAAAGTGAAAACGGATAATGAGTGGCTAGAATGATTGACCTTAACTTAAATTATAAATATTCAACAAATACCGGCGATACTAATACAACAGACGCTCCTGGTCTTTATCATCACAGTGAAAAGATACGCCCGTTCCCACTGCGACTGTTGATGAGTGGTTTCTTTGTTGTGGCATTATTTTTGAGCAGCCTTGCTGCATGGTCGGTGTTAGCACCGCTAGAAGGCGCTGTGATCTCTCAGGGCATTGTCACGGTTGCCAGTTTTCGTAAGCAGGTTCAGCATCTCGAAGGCGGTATTGTGGCTGCCATTTTAGTCAAAGACGGAGACAAGGTCAGGGCAGGGCAGCTACTGGTGAAATTACGGGATGTTCAATCAATATCAGCATTAAGGCAACTCGAAGCGCAATATGTAGAAGCGCAGGCAGTGGTTGCCAGACTGTTGGCTGAGCGTGACAATATTAAGGAAATTGTGTTTTCAGAAGAGTTGATGCAACAGTCTCATCAAGCTGCTGTCAGAGCAGCGATGTCCGGGCAGATAAGTATTCTTAAAAGCCATCAAACATTGATGAACGACAGACTGGCGGTGATTGAAAAGAAAATCGCCCAGACACAGGAAGAAATTAATGGCTTGCATGGACAGATCAAAGCTAAAAAGCAACACCGGCAATTAATTCTTGAAGAATCAATCATTGTAGAAAAAGCATTCAAGAAACAACTGACTCCAAAAACAGAAAGTCTACAGCTTAAACAGCGCCTGGCTGAAACTAAGGGTGAGTTAATTTCTTATCAATCGCAAGTGGGCAGGCTAGAGCAGAGCATCCTGGAGCTACGGCTGCAAAAAAGTGAAGCCCAGGCGCTGCGAATTACTGAGATCAGTGAACAACTGCGCTTGCAACGAGCAAACATGTTTGCGTTATCACAGGAGCTAATTACAGCACGTGATGTGCAACATCGCACAAAAATCCTGTCGCCTATCGATGGTGTGGTGGTCAATCTGGCTATTCACTCTAATTATGGTGTTATTCAGGCCGCGCAGCCATTGATGGAAATTGTGCCTTACGATGACGAGCTCGTGGTAGAAGCCCATATTGATCCCGATGATATCAATGAAGTGTGGGTAGGCATGCCGGCAGATGTGCGGCTCACTTCTCTTAGTCGGCGTCAGCGTGTTCCTTTAGCAGGCGTAGTTAGCAATATATCAGCAGACAGACTGACCGATCCGGTAACAGGAATAGACTATTATCGTGCGCGAGTTGTGTTTTCCCCCGGTGTCATAAAATATTCAGGCATTAATTTGATTGTTGGCATGGGGGCAGATGTGTTTCTTCGAACCACTGCCCGCACACCAATCGATTATCTACTATCACCTATTACAAAAAGTCTGCAGAAAGGCTTGAGAGAGGAATAATTCATGAGTAAATCAGCTAATACTGGAATACTAAAAGCGGATCAGGAGTTTAATTTGCGAGGTGATCGGTTGCCAGCTATCCAGTTGTCAGAGTACAGGATTTATCGCGGTTGCAATGTTTATCATAAGTCAACGGTAGTGTGCCAGAGTATCCGTTTTAGAGAACCTCTTAATATAATCGGCACTGAAACGGCTGGGGGAAGATTTGTACAATCTTTTCTTAACCGGTTTCTCGGACTCAAATCATTTGTACCACAAAATGGTTTGAAAGAAAAGTTTATAGATGAACTGACGTCGGCTCGTGGAGTACGCTTACCAAAAATTTTGCTGGAAGCTATTTTGGCAGTAGAAACTTCGATTGCTTATGCCAGGTGTGACTTGAATACGGTTTCATTTGCCGCAATAGAAAAAGAAGGAAACCAGGTGAATTTAATATGGTCAAGCCCGATGCCAGAATTGTCTCAAGCTGTTGCCATCGTTGCACTAACAGGTTTGATTGAATTATTGCCCGATGAATATTTTCTGGAAGGCAGCCAGCCTACATCAAATTTTGATAAAGCTTTTGCTTTACTATGGGGTAAGGCGCAGCATTCGCGCCTGACGCCTTCAATTTCAGTAATCAAACAAGCTGCAAGCCAAAGAGGGATTCCTTGCGAAGTCCTGAGCAGGGAACATTTGCAGCTTGGTCAGGGTAAACGACAGCAACAGATTGGTGCTTCATTGATTGGCGCAAGGTTGATTTCAGCTCAAAAAATCTGTTCAGATAGTGAGCTAATAAATCTTCGCCTGGTCAAATTAAATTTGCCCGTTCCACAACAGCTTAAAGTTGGAACACTGAAGTCAGCGCTGGCGGCAGCTAGAAAAATCGCTTTACCAGTTGTCATAAAACCGTTGCAAGGTAAAAAAGGTAATGCTGCTACGGTTGCTCTGGCTTCACTGGAAGAAGTTCAAACGGCGTTCAAGCAAAGACATAAAAAAGGTTTAAATGTTCTGCTTGAGAAATTCATTAGTGGTGATAATTTCAGGCTGTTGATTATTGGCGGTAAATTTGTCGCAGCAGTTAAGCTGCAACCACCCAGTATTCATGGTGATGGCAAGTTAACCGTTGCCGGCTTAATTGACGGCTTAAATATGCAGCCATACCGAGATGGTTTGCGAGGCTTTCCTGTAATAAAAAATGCTGCTCTCGATCAGCGATTAGTACAGGCGGGTCTGGCTATGGATGATGTTCCGGAAGAAGGCTGCAGAGTGGTCTTGCATTCTTCCGCAAAATTTTCCTCTGGCGGTATAACGACCGATGTGACCGATATGGTGCATCCTGATCTAGGCGAGATGGCAGAACGTGCCGCCAGTGGTGTGGGTCTGGATAGTGCTGGTATTGATTTTATAACAAGTGACATTAGTCAGCCATATTATAAATCGGGTGGTGCTATCATCAGCATCAGTGCCAGACCAGAACTGAACATTCATACTTGGCCAATGATTGGTCAACCACGTAATGTTGCTGCCGCGTTACTAGATAATATTTTTTCAGCTGGCGTTGATGGGCGGACACCTGTGGTCGTGGTTGCAGGTGACAAGGGTACCGGTACGACGGCAAGAATGCTGGATATGATCCTGCGTGGAGCGGGTCGTACTAATGCACTGGCTTTACGGGAACAGGCATATATTAGTGGCGAGGATGCTGAGTTGACAGAAAGCCAACAAATGCAGGCATCAAAATTATTATTGAATAATCCCAGCATTGATGCATTGGTGAGTGCAATATCTCTGCGCGAGACAGCTAAAAGAGGCATGTTGCTCGATAGTTGCACTGTAACCGTCATTATGGACCGTGTAAAAGAAGGAGAGGCTGAGCACTTCTATAGAGGAATTGATGTAGTGCAACGGGCAACCACAGATTGCTTTGTTATTGCAGCAGGAAATGTGACGGCGTTGAGTCGACTATCCGAGTTAGGTAAAAGACGAATTATCCTTGTTGCAGAGCGGATGAATGATCCTTTATTGCAGACTCACATTAGTGCCGGTCATGAAGCGGTGAGCACAATTTGGTATGAAGATAAAATTCATATTGTATGCCTGTCCGGTAAGCAGATACTGGCTGTCATTCCCTTTGATATGGCTGCTGCGGGTAACGGCTTAGGCGCAAAAAGGCGCATTAAAAATGCCACGTTATTTGCTATAGCGGCAGCTTTTGGCTTGGGTTTATCAGGCGATGAAATTAAGGCTTCGATAGCTAATGCTCCTGGCATTATTCCAGATGAAGCTGATTTTTAAACAACTTTGGTAGCATGAATATGAGTAGCAAGCGCGGTGTACACCAGTTAATAATTTATCTGTCCAGCACATTGTTGTGGATAAGTGTCGATGCATACGGCGCAGGATTTGGTCAGTTAAAACTCGATGCTGCCGGTATCGAGATAACAGTCTTCACCTATCGCCCTCCATCTTGTGATAATCCTTCGGTGCTCTTTGTTTTTCATGGTCTGAATCGTAAGGCCGAAGGTGTGCGCAATAAGGCAGTTAACATTGCACAGGATGCTTGTTTGATGGTATTTGCCCCTTTGTTTGATAAACAGCGATTTCCAAATTGGCGATACCACCGTGCAGGTGTGGTGCATCAAGGACAGGTGCTGGCACCATCAAGCTGGACTGCCCCCATATTGCATGCACTTATTGAGCAGGCAAGGCAACGGGTGAGCAACCGCAATGCCAGGATGTATCTGTTTGGTCATTCTGCTGGCGGACAGTTCCTGTCACGAATAGCAGCTTACTCACCGCTTCTGGATGTTGACCGCATCATTATAGCTAACCCATCGGTTTATGTATCACCACTGCTTAGTGAAAAAGCACCTAACGGATTTGCTGGTGTATTTTCGGCAGAGCAAGCGCAGTACAGGCTTAAAACTTATCTGGAATTACCGATTGTCATATATCTTGGACAGCAGGATACTGGTGACAAAAATCTGGTCACAAACAAAGCTGCAATGAAACAGGGTGAGAACCGCCTGCAACGAGGGCGAAATATATTTAATATGGCAAAGCGTGTCGCATTAGAAAATGGCTGGGCATTTAACTGGCGCTTGATTGAGGTGCCGGGCATCGGTCATTCATCGCGCGGTATGCTTGAAGCAAAGCAACTTCGTCACGCGCTTGGTTTAGAATCTTCTCAAAATGATTGAAAGAACACCATTATACTGCTGAATCGAATGAAAAAGACAGCGCTTATTAAAGACACGCTATAAATACGTCCATGTAAGCTTGACTCTTAATAAGTGCTGTCCTTTTCATCCGACTCGTTGATAAGGTCAATTATAAATTTCCCTGTCAACCCAAAGTAGAAATTTCCCTTGCAAACCTAAGTGATTCTCATTACACTTCTAGCCTTAATACAATTATTAAGGTTTAAGGTGGCATGAAAGCGACTGAGATAGCAGATGGTCTAATATCATTAATCAATATACGTCAACCCGTTTTCTTATGGGGCGCGCCGGGCATAGGGAAAAGCCAGGTGGTTATGCAGGTGGCTGAACATTTAAATATGGAAATTAATGATGTGCGCGCCGTTCTGCTTGATCCGGTTGATCTTCGCGGGCTGCCGCATATCAATGAGAATAAACAGGCAGACTGGTGTGTTCCAGCATTTTTACCGCAACAGGGTAAGGGTATTTTGTTTCTGGATGAACTCAATGCAGCACCGCCATTGGTGCAGGCAGCATGTTATCAGTTAATTCTTGATCGAAAATTGGGTGATTATGAGCTGCCTGAAGGCTGGGCGGTAGTGGCGGCGGGCAATCGGGAAAATGACCGCGCCGTGACTTACCGTATGCCGTCAGCATTGGCGAATCGTTTCGTGCATTTTGATTTCGAGGTGGATGTCGATGACTGGTTGTCATGGGCAAATACCAATGAGCTGCCGTCCGAACTCATTTCGTTTATTCGCTTTCGCCCAAATCTATTACATAACTTTGATCCAAAACGAAATGAAAAAGCCTTTCCAACGCCTCGTTCATGGGAGTTTGTCGGTCGCATTATCAGTTCAAGCCAGTCTGAGCGGCTGGAGTATAATTTAATTGCTGGCGCAGTTGGTGCAGGTGCCGCGCTGGAGCTGGAAGCTTACCTGAAAATCTGGCGGGAACTGCCGGAAACCAATACCCTGCTGGCGCAGCCACAAAGTGCCGACATCCCACGTGATCCGGCAACACTGTACGCGGTTTGTGAAATGCTGGCGCAGAATGCCAGCGAAAAAACCATCGAACCCATCATTACCTATGCCGATCGCCTGCCCAGTGAGTTTAATGTGTTATTGGTTCGAAACTCAGTAAACAATGACAATACGCTGGTAAAAACCCCTGCATTTTCCAATTGGGCAGAAAACAATGCAGATGTTCTGGTTTAGAAAATTTTTATCATGCTGAGAATTGCAAAAGAAAATTAGAATGTAGCGATGCACGACATAACGGATAGTGAAAAAAAAATCATACGGGCGCGAACGGTACTGGTGCTTGAGCATCCGTTTTTTGCCTCACTGGTGCTTCGTCTAAAACTGCTGGTTGATGAAACCTGTGAGACCGCCTGGACTGACGGCCAGGTGCTGGCTTATAACCCCTCTTATATTGCCGAGCTGCCATTAGATGAGTTAACCGGTCTGTGCGCCCACATCGTTATGCATCCTGTTTGTGGTCATCATCAGCGTCGAAATGGGCGAGATTCCTTGCTCTGGAATCGTGCCTGTGACTATGCCATTAACTGGATTTTAATTGATGCTGGCATTACCTTGCCCAGAGGTTTTCTGCATAACAAATTGTATCGAGATAAAAATGCAGATGAAATTTACCTGGCGTTACGTTCCCACCAGAGCCGTTTTGAAAAAAACGATTTAAAGACACAGATGTCAGGCGCAGAAGGAATTGGTGCAGGTTCTGGCTCCGGTCAGCAAAATGACGAATCTGAAACCGATGAGGTCATGCTCACCAGCGAAGAAACGCCCGACAGTAAGCAGGATCTGGAACAAAAAAAAGTTGATGAAGCGCCTTCTGGTGGTGACCCGGGTAAAGCCGGTGAAGTTCGTGATGCGCCCATACAGCAACAGGCGCAGCAACAGGCAGGGGATGAGTCTAAACCTGACGATGACATTGACTGGCAGATGGCACTGGCGCAAGCTACTAACCAGGCAAGAAGTATTGGCAAACTGCCCGCAGGCGTTGAGCGTCTGGTCGAAGAAATATTAGAACCTAAACTTGACTGGCAGGATATTTTATTGCGTTTTATTGACCAGTCGGCACGCAATGATTATTCATGGACACCACCCAATCGTCGCCATCTGCATAATGGTTTGTATCTGCCCTCAATGCATAACAGAGAACTGAGTGAAATGGTTATCGTCGCAGACACTTCAGGTTCGATCTCGCAGAGTGATTTTGATTTCCTGGCAGTAGAACTTTCTGCCATCCTGGAAGTAAATGCGGTATCTATAAACCTGCTTTATTGTGATGTCAAAGTTGTCGAGCATATAAGCGTGACACGTGAAGACCTGCCATTAGAGATAAAAGCAAAAGGCGGTGGTGGCACAGATTTTCGTCCGGCATTTGAGTGGGTAGAAGATGAAAACATCAACCCTGCCTGTTTAATTTATCTGTCGGACATGGAGTGCGATAAATTCCCACAGGAACCAGACTACCCCGTGTTATGGGCAAGAATAGGCGAGGCGGGGGTAAAGCCTCCTTTTGGCGAATTACTGGAGATAACTCTTTAGGACTCAGGATTAAATAAGTTTCGTAAGTTATTTGATCCTGAGTCCTTAGCATTAATCGTGTAACTTCTCAATAAGTCGGGGCAACATCAATGCTAGTAAGTTAGCTATAAAAT
>CAZYCY010000049.1:0-10635 GCA_964646145.1 uncultured Thiotrichaceae bacterium | reverse complement strand
GGTGAAAAACCATCCAGATACCAGGCATCTGCCGTTAGCCTGTGGTTTTTCAGCGCATCACAAACATCCATAAACTTAAAATGGATACGAACACGATTATTAAATAAGCTGCGACTATGTGTAGCCTCAATCGCTGGCGGATAATTTTCAAGCAATTCATCACAAAAAGATTTTAATTGCGGATAAGGTGAGAGCAGTTCAGCAATGCTTGCTGCTGAAAACGGGTGTTTTTCTATGGCTATGTAATGCAGGGTTTTTTCTTCATTGCATTCTGCGCAATGTTTTAACCATTCGCGCATCGTTAAAATACAGTTTAAACCACTGCCAAACCCTAATTCGGTAATGACAAAATCATGGCGTTCCTGCCAACGCTCCGGCAAACCATTGTGCTTAAAAAAAACGTGTTGAAACTCAGCTTCGCCAAAAATATCATTACTTTCGCTTCCAGATGCCACTGCTGACGAATAATAGACATCATCAAATAATTCACTATAAGGCTGTCCATCACGCCAGATTAAATTTGTATATTGCATAGCGATTTGAGGGTTAGACAAGTAAAATAAGCAGCCCATTTTAAGCGTGTTACCTGATTATGCAATCCACAAACAACATAAATGATAAAATCATGAACGATAAAGTTATGCTTATTACCGGCGCCGGTGACGGCATTGGAAAAGCCACAGCAAGCGAATGTGCGAAACAAGGCGCGACAGTGATAATACATGGAAAAACCGTGCCTAAACTCGAACTTCTTTACGATGAAATAACACAGGCAGGTTATACCGAGCCCGTTATTTACCCATTGGACTTTGAGAAAATAACACCCGACGACTGCAATACCTTAAAAGAAGTTATCGTCAAAGAGTTCGGCAAGTTAGACGGCTTGTTTAATAATGCTGGCTGGTTGGGGGCATCCACACCCATTGAACAATATGACTTAAAGCTCTGGCATCGTGTTATGCAAATTAACCTGAACGCCACTTTTATGCTCACGCAGGCGTGCATCCCCTTACTTAATCACGAAAGTAATAGCACGATACTCTTTAATCTGGATGACAAAAACACTGCCTACTGGGGCGCTTATGGTGTAGCAAAGGCAGGATTATGCTCGTTGCTAGAAATCCTGGCAGACGAAGTGGAGTCTACTTCTATTAATGTCAAAGGTTTAATGCCCGGCATTGTGAACACAGCCTTTAGAAGCCGAGCTTTTCCGGCGGAAGATTCAACCACATTGAGCAGACCCGAGGAAGTCGCCAAAGTGGCAGCTTTTTTATTGAATGAAAACAGCAATATGGTTAATGGAGAACCGTCACATGGCAAGGTTTTCAAGTTTGCCGAGATAATAATACCATAACCCCTATCATGCTGAGACCTTTACACAAATGTACCGTTAACAAGCCTACTAAGGACTCAGGATCAAATAACTTACGAAACTTAACTTGCCTTTTTGCTCCAGCTTGAATGATCTCAAATCGTTGCGTAGCGCAACTATGCGCCTTTTGAGATCATCCAATCTGAAACAAAAATTCGGCGTTAAGTTCCGCATCTTATTTAATCCTGAGTCCTAAGGAGAAAGGTTAGCAATCAGGTTACCTGCAGTCAGTGCACTTTCCATACAGTGTAAGACTATGGTCGGTCACTTCATAACCTTTTTCTTCAGCAATTTCTCTCTGACGCTTTTCTATCATCTCGTCACAGAACTCTTCTACTTTTCCACAGGACACACAAACAATATGGTCGTGATGACCTTTTTCGGATAGTTCAAATACTGCCTGACCACTTTCAAAGTGATGGCGTTCTACCAGACCGGCAGTTTCAAACTGAGTTAATACGCGATATACTGTCGCTAGACCGATTTCTTCACCTTCATCCAGTAATGCACGATAGATATCTTCTGCACTCTGGTGACGAACCGGGGATACTTCGAGAAACTCTAAAATTTTCATCCTGGGAAGCGTTACTTTCAGACCTGCTTTTTTTAAATCACTTGATTCCATAATATTCTCTGCTGATTCTCTCAATAATATGCGGTAATATACACCGATCTTTAGAAGATATTACCATTTAACCATGTTTAAGGCACTTATAACCACACCCATTTAATGTATATGAAGTTAATTTTAAAAATCACCTCTACCTTTTCAATATTGTTCGCCAGCGTATTACTAACGGCTTGCTCCTCATGGTTGCCCGAACCACATAAACTTGACCTGAGACAGGGCAATACGATCAAACTTGAACAACTGGAAGCCATCGAAATTGGCATGACAAAACCGGAAGTGCGTAGAATCATGGGCTCGCCAATGTTATCGGATCCGTTTCATCCTCATCGCTGGGATTACATTTACCGCTTTATCCCAGATGAAGGGTTTGAAAGAAAATCCTTATTAACGCTGTTTTTCGAAGACGAGGTATTGGTGAAGATTGATGATTCTCAGTTTATTGAGCCTTAAAAAGGCAGTGAAAAGTGAATAGTTTATGCTTTTTTCACCATTCACTGTTTTTTAGCCGCTGCACGTTTTCGCCTGACTTCTTTGGGGTCGGCTATTAGAGGTCTATAAATTTCGACACGATCACCATCAGATAATACACTTGTCACTGCCGCTGCTTTACCGAACAGTCCAACTTTGGCATCTTCAAGTTCAAGATCAGGAAAGTCTATCGTAATACCAGACTGGACAATCGCTGCACTAATGGAAGCACCTGCTACCACATTAACTGTACGGATAATTTGTTTATCCGGTGTAGCGTAAGCCACTTCGACGTTAATACTTTCTGCCGCTGTGCTCTCTATTGCCATCTCTAATCACGCTCACCATAAATTTCAACTGCACGTTTACAAAACGAATCGACCAGTGAACTGGCTATCTGGGTAAATATCGGCTTGGTCGCAATCGACATCAGGGCATTGTCAAATTCAAATTCAAGTTCGAGATGCACCTTGCAGGCATTTTCTGTTTTAAGTGCATCAAACTGCCAAAAACCATTTAGCTTTTTAAACGGCCCATCAACCAGCTCCAATGCGATACGTTTATCCTTATGCAATTTATTGTGGGTAGTAAAGATTTTATTTAATACGCCTTTAGCAATTTCAACGCTGGCAATCATTTCTGTCTCAGTCTCACTTTTAACACTGGATGACCGACACCAGGGCAAAAATGAAGCGTAGTCAGCCACATTATTGACTAATTGATACATTTCTGCTGGTGAATAATGCACCAGTGCGTTACGTTTAATAAGTGCCATAAAATTTTAGTAGCCACACCGCTACCCCTATATTGATTACTCTCTAAACAGTTACAAATATTAAATAGCACCAACAGCTTTTAGAAAAACTACAATAACAGCTAACGGTGTCACAAAACGAAGTAAAAAACGCCAGATATTATATATCACCGGATGCGTCATTAGCTCGTCCCTACTTGATTGTTTACGCATGATCCAAACCGCAAATATTGCAATAAACAAACCACCCAGCGGTAGCATAATATTAGCTGTTAAATAATCCAGCGTATCAAAAAACGTTAAGTCCTCAAATAAATAGGGAATCGTCAACGTCTTATCTTTCCATATATTGAAAGAAAATACTGTACCCAGACCAACAAACCAGGTGAGTAGACCAATTAATACCGCGGCATAAGTCCGCGTCAAACCCTTGTTTTCAACCAGATAAGCAATGGCTGGCTCAATCAGAGAAATTGCCGATGTCCAGGCAGCAAACACCAACAGAGTAAAGAAAAGCACACCAATCAGAATGCCACCCTGCATATGACCAAAAGCAAGCGGCAAGGTCTGAAAAATAAGCCCGGGACCTGCACCAGGGTCCAGTCCATTAGCAAAAACAATGGGGAAAATTGCCATCCCGGCGAGCAAAGCTACCACCGTATCTGTTAAGGCAATAAGAGCAGAGGACTTCACAATTGAATGCTCACGCGATAAGTAGGAGCCATAGACCATAATAGCGCCCATACCCAAACTCAGAGTAAAGAAAGCGTGCCCCATGGCAATAAGAATACCCTTGCCATCAATCGGTCCCGGGGTAAATAAAAATCGTAAGCCTTCAAGAAAATACCCGGTTGTCGATGCATAAAATACGATAACAATAAGCAAGACAAATAACGCGGGCATCAAAAAACTCACCGCTTTTTCGATACCGTTTTTTACTCCACGAGCAACAACGATAATCGTTATCACCATAAACAGGGTATGCCAGGCAAGCAAGCGTTCAGGATCACTCACCAGCTCGGTAAAGATGCTGTTAACGCCGTCAGCAGTAACACCTTCGAACATTCCGCCAGCGGTTCGGAAAACATATGACATCGCCCAACCGGCAATAACACTGTAATAAGAAAGGATTAAAAAGCCTGCAATTACGCCCATCCAGCCTAACCAGACCCAATGAGAATTTCGTTTTTCTTCTTTGGCTAAAGCAATCATGGTATTGATCGGGCTTTGCTTGCCTCGCCTGCCAAGCATGATTTCTGCCATCATGATAGGCAACCCGATTAATGCAATGCATAACAGATAAACCAGTACGAAAGTGCCGCCACCATTCTCACCTGCAATATAGGGAAACTTCCAGATATTACCCAGACCGACAGCTGAGCCAGTTGCTGCCAGGATAAAGACTGTGCGACTGGTCCATTGACCATGAATTGAAGTACGTTGTTTTGCCATAGTGTTATTGTTATTTTTTATTGTTCGATCCGTTGCTCCGTAAACGGTGTCTCCCTGCACCACTATTCCACCCTTTGATCCGCCCGCCTGCTGCAGGCAGGTAAACAGCACATCCTGCCACTGCTCATTCTCAACAATTTATAGCATTGACTCAAGCCTATTTTTAAAAAAATGCGCGTAACTACTCAGCGTAAAATTAATTAAAAAACAGCTTGACACGTTTTCAGAGCGATTGTTGAAGAAACTACTGGTGTTGTCAATTTCTTTTTAAAGGACTGGTAAGAGGCAACAGATTAACTATAACCGCAACATCTAGCTGATGATAACCCCGCTTGCCAATGAAATTATTTAACGGCATACAGAGCAATACGAAGCTAAAAAACCACTTCTGAACACCCATGCGATAATACACCTGTACTGAAACAGACGGATGACCCAGATGTAATAGAAGTCATTTCTATTGATCGGCGAACCTTGCCTAAAGGTAAATACCACCAGGCAGGGTTTGAAACAAGGCAAGTGTTTGATATCGATATTTCACGAGTCATCACCGAATATCAGGCACAGATACTCGAACACGATCAAGGCAAGGAATTTATTAGAAGGTTTGATAAACTATGAAGACGATGTGCTGCGCTTTATGGAAAATCCGCTTGTCCCTTTTACAAATAATCTGGGCGAGAATGACATTAGGATGACAAAAGTTCAGCAAAAAATATCGGGATGTTTTCGCAGTACCGAAGGGGCAAAAATATTCTGTCGGGTACGCGGTTACCTGTCGACGTGCCGTAAGCAAGGCATTACTGCATCCCATGCACTGAAACTTGTATTTGAAGGAAAGTTGCCAGATTTTGTCGCTTGATTTTTATATACTGTGGGAATTACGCTGAGTAGTTACAAAATTTCTAATTTAAACTATCAGTATGTAAATGATACTCAGCAGATGCCAACTAATGAAAGATATTTTGTTAGTCCACTAATGGTCGATTCCAGATTGCCAATCCTTTAAGCCATGACAGGCTGTTGAATCTATCCTATACTTGCGAGCCGGATTGTTAACAATAAGACCATGGCTAAAAAATCAAAGAAAAAAATCAACGACAATACCATCGCACGCAACCGTAAAGCCCGTTTTGACTACAGCATTGAAAATAATTTTGAAGCCGGTCTGGTGCTCGAAGGTTGGGAAGTCAAGAGTCTGCGAGCGGGTAAAACGCAAATTGATGAAAGCTACATTTTTGCCAAAAATGGCGAACTGGAATGGATTGGTGGCACCATCACACCACTTATTACCACCTCCACACATATACATGCCAACCCGACCCGTGCGCGAAAAATTTTAATGCATCGGCACGAAATTGATCGTTTGATCGGCCAGATTGAGCGCAAAGGCTTCACTCTGGTTCCCCTCGCCCTGTTCTGGAAAAAAAATGGTCGGGTAAAAATAGATATTGGCCTTGCCAAAGGCAAAAAAGCGCATGACAAACGGGCTTCACTTAAAGAACGTGACTGGCAAAGAGAGAAAGCCAGAACTTTAAAAATTCGGTAATTTTCAGCCTGTAAATTGAGCTGAAGCACGAACCCCAACAGTAGTGGCACATAGCCTGCCTCGGACGTAATCCGGGGGATGTGCTGTTTACGAACCAAAGGGTGGCGTGGGCATCGTGGCAGTTTGTCATGATTCATAAAGAACATTCGTACAACATAAGAAAAAATCATACTTGCATACAGCTGTAAAAATTGATGTAGATCATTGTAATTACATGAATATGCAGATAGCATCTTCATGTAAATTAGAATTAGTCTAAATTACAGAGCAAGTTACTTTTTTGAGAAATAAATCATGAAAACAAAAACACGTATCACTTCGATACTTTCCATCGGAATATTAGCGACCACAGGTGTAGTGCTCGCAAAAGATCGCAACTCACCCATCTCACCCATACTTCCCCCACAGGAAATCAATCTGGCTCATGCTGAATTAGGCAAAAAGCTGTTTTTTGAGCCACGATTATCCAGGTCCGGGTTTATATCATGCCACTCATGCCACAACCTGAGCAGAGGGGGCTCGGATAACCTCAAAACTTCCATTGGGCACAACTGGCAACAAGGTCCGATTAATTCACCTACCGTACTCAATGCCAATTTGAACTTTGTCCAATTCTGGGATGGACGCGCTGCAGACCTGAAGGAGCAGGCCGCAGGTCCTATCGACAATCCTTTAGAAATGGCATTTACACATAACCTGGCGATTGAGGTGCTGGCATCTATCCCTCAGTACGTCAATGCATTCAGATTGGCGTTTGGTACGGACAGTATTGATATGAATCAGGTAACAACGGCTCTTGCCGAATTTCAGAAGACACTGGCAACACCCAATTCCCGCTTCGACCAGTGGTTGCTGGGGGATGACGATGTCCTGACCAAAAAAGAGTTGGCTGGCTACGAACTCTTTAAGAACAGCGGTTGCATTGCCTGTCATGCTGGTGAAGCATTAGGCGGTGATTCCTTCCAGAAAATGGGGCTTATTGAACCCTATATAACTGCAGGTCTGGTTGAAGGAAGGATCGCGGTTACTGGCAAGGACGCAGACCGGTTCAAGTTCAAGGTGCCAGCTCTGCGTAACGTGGAATTAACCTATCCTTACTTCCACGATGGCGAGGCGGAGAGCCTTACCGAAGCGGTGGATGTTATGGGTCGTTTGCAGTTAGGCAGAAAGTATACAGAGGAAGAAAACGCCAAAATAGTCGCCTTTCTCAAGACGCTTACTGGTGACCAACCGTTTATTGTGTTGCCAATTCTACCGCCATCAACGGATGAGACCATACCACCCACACCATTTGAATAATTCGCCTGATTAGGTAACCGGGGTGCTAAGGACTCAGGATCAAATAACTTACGAAACTTAACTTGCCTTTTTGCTCCAGCTTGAATGATCTCAAATCGTTGCGTAGCGCAACTATGCGCCTTTTGAGATCATCCAATCTGAAACAAAAATTCGGCGTTAAGTTCCGCATCTTATTTAATCCTGAGTCCTAAGGGCTTGTCAATAAATAACTTGATCATCTTGCTTGCCTATCCTTCCGTCTTCTACGTTGCTGAAATGGTTACATACAACGAGTATGTGCCCTTTCAGCGCCTTGAATACGAAGCGATATTCGGCGCAATACGATCAAGTTATTTATTGACAAGCCCTAAGCCCCGGTTACCTCACCAGCTTTCACGCCCCATCTTCTCAACAATCGCCTGATGCGCTTGCCGTTCATCATCACTGGCTTTAATAACCTTTATTGGTTTGCGATCTGCTGACAAGGTTCTTATCACAGAAGTAGCTGACAAAGCATTTGAACCCTCCTCGCCATCAAGCAACAGCGTACTCTGTCCACCGGTCATCCGTAAATAAACTTCCGACAGCAATTCAGCATCAAGCAGGGCACCATGTAATTCACGATGCGTATTATTAACTTCGTACTCTTTACACAATGCGTCCAGGTTATTTTTTTTACCCGGGCGTTTTTTACGTGCCATCACCAGGGTGTCAATCACACTGCAATAGGTGCTTACCCTGCCATATTCTGCGCCCACCATTTTTAATTCATGGTTGATAAAACCAATATCAAAAGGTGCATTATGAATAATTAATTCAGCACCATCGAGATATTTAATAAAGTCTTGCACAATATCAGGAAATCGCGGTTTGTCGGCAAGAAACTCATTACTAATGCCATGAACCGCCTGCGCACCCTCATCAATCTCCCGATCCGGCTGTAAATACTGGTGATAATTATTGCCCGTCAATCGGCGATTAATCATCTCCACACAACCGATTTCAATAATACGATGACCTTGAGACGGCTCTAAACCAGTGGTTTCCGTATCAAGCACAATCTGCCTGTTGTTTGCCTGCTTTTCGCTATTCACTGTTCATTCTTCATTGCTTTAGACCATTTCATCTATACCACGATTCGCCAGCATATCCGCATACTCATTGCCATCATGTCCCGAGTGCCCTTTAACCCACTGCCAGCTAACTTCATTCAGCTGCACCGCAGCATCCAGCCGTTGCCACAGATCAACATTTTTAACCGGTTTCTTAGCTGCTGTTTTCCAATTCTTTTTTTTCCAGTTAGGCAGCCATTTTGTCATGCCATCCAGCACGTATTTAGAATCGGTGTAAACTTTAACCGCACTGGGACGGGTTAAGGATTCCAACGCCTGAATCACTGCCATCAGTTCCATACGGTTATTAGTGGTTTTATATTCGGAACCATATAGGTCTTTCTGCTGTCCATTAAAACGTAAACTGGCACCCCAACCACCAGGTCCCGGATTGCCGCGGCAAGCACCGTCGGTATAGATTTCAACAATTTTTTCGCTCATATGGGTCTGTTTCTATGCTGATGCTGTACAATTTGTGTACTGGAATCGTTACTATAAATTGTTGCATAGATATTCGCCACATATTTTTGTGACTGTCGACAACATGGGTGCTACCGTCAAGCCTACAGGGATATCTTTACGGCGCGTCACAAAAGTACATGGCGAAACTTGTGCAACAAATAATATATGGATGACATTGCACGGCGTGTCTTTAATAAGTGGTATCCTTTTCATCCAATTAAGTAGTATGTACAGGATGCCGTACTGTTATAGACTACAAGATTAAGTATGCATAAATGGGCTGAACAAAAAACAACGGAGACTGTAGAACCAGCCACTTAAAAATAAGACATAACCAAAAATAACAACCAATAAAAAAGCATCACTGTGAATCTCTTATCTCGCCACACTGTTAAATACATCTCATCACTCTGCATTATAACCATATTTACAACATGGCTTACTGCGTGTAATGAATCCAGACCAACTGCAACAACGGTTACAACAACAACTGAAAATGAGTCAAAACGACCAGACTCGGTTGAGAGTACCCCGTTAACCCTGGCAGCTTTAACAACACTGCCAGCTATGCAGCCGGATTATACGGACTTTGATCAAGCTGAAGAACGGCATCTGAGTACCGCGCCAACCATAAGCATCTGGCCTCGCATTCGTGCCGGCTTTCAACTACCAACGGGTATCGATCACCCGTCTTTACGCAATAAAATCAAGCCGGAAATTAACAGGCTTATGCGGCATCCCAACTACATACAGCGTGTTATGCAACGTGCTGAACCGTTTCTTTATTTCATTCTGGAAGAAGCAGAAAAACGTAATATACCAACTGAGCTAGCGTTATTACCTGTGGTAGAAAGTTCCTTCCAACCCTTTGCCTACTCTCATGGTCGCGCCGCAGGTATCTGGCAATTCATTCCTGCAACTGGTCGTGCATATGGCTTAAAGCAAAACTGGTGGTATGACGGACGGCGTGATATTTACGCCTCTACGCAAGCAGCATTAAATTACCTTAACATATTAAACAAACAGTTTAATGGTGACTGGTTGCTGGCACTTGCCGCTTACAACTCCGGTCAGGGGACTGTTCGACAAGCCATAAAGCGCAATAAAAAATTAAACCGAGCAACTGATTTCTGGCATTTAAAGCTGCCAAAAGAAACCCAAAATTATGTGCCCAGGTTGCTCGCATTAATAGAAATCATCACTAATCCTGAAAAATATGGCATCAGCCTGCACTTCATTGCTGATGCACCCGTTTTTTCTCAGGTAAAAATCAGTGCTCAAATTGATCTGGCGCTTGCCGCTGAACTTGCCGAAATAGATTTGAAATCACTGTATAACTTTAATCCTGGTTTTAACCGCTGGGCGACAGATCCCGATGGTCCACACTCATTGTTGCTGCCCATTCACTCAGCGAAAATATTTGAAAAAAACTATCTATTACTGCCTGCCGACAAGCATTTACGCTGGTCAAGGCATAAAATTAAATCCGGTGAAACTTTAAGTCACATTGCGCTGAGATATAACACCACAGTAAAACATTTAAGAACAGTGAACAAT
>CAZYCY010000048.1:0-10661 GCA_964646145.1 uncultured Thiotrichaceae bacterium | reverse complement strand
GAAAAGTTATTAATTTTAATAAAATGTAACTACTCAGCGTAATTTTGGAAAAGGACGCAGGTTATTGATTTTTAAGGACGCTGTAAATACGTCCATGTACGCTCTACTGCCCGCTTCTATTATTGCGTCCATGTTGCAGATGCCTGAAAAATCAATAACCTACATCCTTACCTGGATAATACGCTGAGTAGTTACAATAAAATAAACTCAACCACTATGGACTGAAAGTCCATAGGTTTCTCTAAACAACGACTGAAAGTCATTTTGCTTTAACTGGGCACTGAATATCATAAGCCAGATAAATATCACCATGAAGCGCATGGTAAATTCAAAAGAGATATCAATGCCCACTAAAAAATGTGTAGCAGCTAAAGCCTTGCACTAAAGTGCATAGTTTTGACTAGGAGCTTGTCCGAGAATGGAAAAACCTACTGCAAAACCGATATTTTTGCCCATTTTTCCGAACATTTTCGTTAAATAGCGGTGCTATTCGCCTCAAATGTTCGAAAAACTGGACTAAAAATCTCGATTTTTCGCTACGGTTTCCATTTTCGGACAAGCTCCTAGCGATCTGAGACCAATAAAATACCATGGCAATATTAATAAAAAATGCACAGGAAATAGAAAAAATGCGTGTCGCAGGGCAACTCGCCGGTGAAGTCCTACAGATGATTCGTCCGCATGTAAAAGCCGGTATCACCACGGATGAACTCAACAAAATATGCCACAATTATATCGTAGATGTTCAACAAGCCATCCCTGCCCCACTCAACTACCATGGCTTTCCAAAATCTATCTGCACTTCTGTTAATCACCAGATATGCCACGGCATACCGAGTGAAAAAAAATTGAAAAAAGGCGACATCATCAATATTGACATCACCGTGATTAAAGACGGCTACCACGGCGATACCAGCAAAATGTTTTTTATTGGCGAACCCCCGGTTCGTGCCAGGCGCGTTAGCCAGGTTGCACACGAATGTTTGAAACTGGGCATTGAGCTGGTTAAACCCGGTACCTATCTTGGTGATATTGGACAGGTTATTCAGCAACACGCTGAGGCAAATAATTTCTCGGTAGTAAGAGAATATTGTGGCCACGGTATCGGCAAAGGCTTTCACGAAGACCCGCAAGTTTTACATTACGGACAATCCGGTACCGGTGCAAAGCTGGAGTCTGGCATGATTTTCACTATCGAACCAATGATAAACGCTGGCAAGCGCCACGTTAAATTACTCAATGATAACTGGACTGTTGTCACCAAAGACCATAGCCCGTCAGCGCAATGGGAACACACGATACTGGTTACAAATAAAAGCCACCAGGTTTTAACACAATGCGAAGGTGATGAAGTTTGATGACTATTGCCAAAAAAATGTCTGAATTTACCCGACAAACTGCAGCTACCGACATGACAGCGGTTAAAAAAATAGTTGATTTTGAATCGTTAAATAAACAGTTCAAAAATAATGCAACAGAGTTCCCTTCCGAACCGGTCAACTCTGCGCTAATCAAGCTGTTAAAAAATGTCGTTAGCACTATTGATGACAGCTTAAAAGAGCTTTACCAACAGGGCTCAGACGTCAATACCATTGTATATGGGCGTTCATGGCTGATCGACCAGTTAATTTTTAGCATCTATTTACATCTGTTTAAAGATTTAAGCCAGGAGGTCGCGCTTATCGCTGTAGGCGGTTATGGACGTGGCGAGCTACACCCAAAATCTGATATTGACTTAATGATTTTATTAAAAGAAGAAGAAAATCAGCATACCAGAAACCTGCTTGAAAAGTGCCTGATGCTGTTATGGGATATCCGCCTTGAAATTGGCCACAGCGTTCGCACCATTGAAGAATGCGTTGATGAAGCACGCAAAGACATCACCGTGGCAACAAACATTATGGAAGCCAGGTTGCTGGCTGGAAGTGAAGATTTATTCACCACCATGAAAAAAGAAACCAATGCAGATCATATATGGGATTCAAAATCCTTCTTTCAGACAAAACTTGAAGAACAAATTCAACGTAACGGAAAGTACAACGACACTGCTTACAACCTTGAACCCAATATAAAGGAAAGCCATGGCGGATTACGCGACATCCAGATGATTGGCTGGGTAGCCAAACGACACTTTAATGCTAACAGCTTATTTGATCTGGTAACACATGGCTTCCTTCTGCAAGATGAATTAAAAACATTGCTTGATGGGCAACATCTGCTGTGGCGCATTCGCTGTAGCCTGCATTATCTTGCCGGTCGTCGTGAAGACCGCTTGCTGTTCGATTATCAACGTGATCTGGCAAATGAGTTTGCTTATAAAGACGATGCCAACAAGCCAAATAACGAAGCCATCGAACAGTTCATGCAGCAATATTATCGCACCGTAATCGAACTGGAGCGCTTGAATGAAATGTTACTGCAACATTTTCGAGAAGCCATAATATACGCTGAGCTTGATACCATCGCGGAAAGAATCAATAACAGCTTCCAGGTTCGTAATGGTTATATTGAAACCACCAGCGAAAATATTTTTAAAAATGATCCTTACGCCATTATTGAGATATTCACCCTGATACAGGATTACCCTGAAATTCAAGGTGTGCGTGCAGCCACGATTCGCCAGATAAGGCAATATAAACATTTAATTGATGATGAATTCAGGCAATCACCTCGCGCGCATCATCTTTTTATGAAAATAATGACAAGTTCTCGTGGCGTCACTCACGAATTAAGAAGAATGAACCGTTACGGCATACTCGCCGCTTATATACCTGCCTTTGATCTCATTGTAGGCAGAATGCAATACGATTTATTTCATGCTTACACTGTTGATCAACACACTTTGTTTGTTATTAGAAACATGCGTCGTTTATCAGTGCCGGATTATTGTCATGAGTTTCCCCTCGCCAGTGGCGTTTTTCAACACCTGAACAACCCAGGTTTATTGTATTTATCCGGTCTGTTTCACGATATAGCCAAAGGTCGCAAGGGCGACCATTCACAACTTGGCGCTGTTGACGCAAAAACATTCTGTCAACAACACGGGCTAAGCAATAAAGATAGCAACCTTGTTAGCTGGTTAGTCAGCAGGCATTTAACCATGTCAATTACCGCGCAACGAAAAGACATAAGTAACCCTGACATCATCTGCAACTTTGCAGAACAGGTAGAAACGCTGGAACGACTTGATTACCTTTATTTATTAACCATTTCTGACATACGAGCCACTAATCCAAAGCAATGGAACGACTGGAAAGACAAATTACTCAGTGAGTTATATAATAAAACGGCCGCATGGTTAAACAAAGACTCTGCACTGAAGAGCCTGAAACTGAATAACTCAGAAAACAAAAATGGACAACATAATAACAAAGAAAGTAATATATCTGAAATTCAAACAGCCAGTTTACGGAAACTGCAAAGTCAGGGAATTGATTCACACCAGGCAAATGAGTTATGGGAAACATTTAACACAGAATATTTTCAGAGTCACACCTACGGACAGATTACATGGCACACTTCATTAATTATCGAAGCCGTGCAACAGAAAACTCTTGATAGGCCTCTTATACAAACACGCGTTCACCAGTCCAGCAACAGCATTCAATTGCTAATTTATATGAAGGACAGAGAACACATCTTTTTTGACGTGGTGACGGTACTGGGTAAAAGTGAAGTCGACATTGTCAATGCGCAAATTATTAACGCAAGCAATGGTTATGCACTGCAAAGCTTTCGTTTAGCGCCACTCAATACCAGCAATGACGAGATGTCATATGTCGCCTCACAAATTGTTCATCACCTGCAAGAAAACCTGAACGATAGTGCTGGCACGACACAAACATTAATAAGCGGTAGCAGTAAACATAAATACTTTTCATCTCCTACTGCTATACGATTTAATAATGCAAGCGATAATAAGACAACGCTTTTATCTATTGAAACCATTGATCGAAGCGGTGTGCTGGAAAATATTGCTAACACATTTATCGATTGTAAAATTAAACTGCTCAATGCAAGAATAACAACAGCAGGTGAAAAAGCCATCGACCGCTTTGTCATTAGCACACCTGAGGATATTGCACTCGACAAACAACAGCAGCTAACACTGAAACAACGATTAAAAGAAACTCTTTAGGGATAATTGAGAATTAGTAACTACTCAGCGTATTATCCAGGTAAGGATGTAGGTGATTGATTTTTCAGGCATCTGCAACATGGATGTTGCAGTAGAGCGTACATGGACGTATTTACAGCGTCCTTAAAAATCAATGACCTGCGTCCTTTTCCAAAATTACGCTGAGTAGTTACGAGAATTAAAACATTAAAAAACAAAAACGCAGATAATGAAACAGTAACTTCTCAATTAATTAAAAAACATGACTACAACCTTAGACCTTGCCAAACAACTTATCCGCATCCCATCCATTACCCCTGATGATATGGGATGCCAAAAAATTATCGCCGACAGATTAAACAACATAGGTTTTAAAATTGAACACCTCAGATATGGCGACGTCGATAATTTATGGGCCAGATACGGCACACAATCGCCTTTATTCGTTTTTGCCGGTCATACCGATGTAGTACCAACCGGTCCGGTAGAGCAGTGGCAAAACCATCCATTTACCCCGACCATTGTCGACAATATAATGACCGCGCGCGGCACTGCGGACATGAAAAGCAGTATTGCAGCAATGGTCTGCGCTTGTGAAAAATTTCTCAAAAACAAGGATGCTATCAATGGTTCTGTCGCTTTTTTAATTACCAGTGATGAAGAAGGGCCAGCAATAAACGGCACAATAAAAGTCATTGAACACCTGACAAAAAATGATGAAAAAATTGATTGGTGCCTGGTTGGTGAACCATCAAGCACCAACACACTGGGAGATACAATCAAGAATGGTCGGCGTGGCTCACTCATCGGCGAGTTAAACATCCATGGTGTACAGGGGCACATCGCCTATCCCCATCTGGCAAAAAATCCGATTCATTTATTTTCTGGCGCACTGCTGGATTTAACAAATGAAGTCTGGGACAACGGCAACTCTCACTTCCCACCAACCAGTTTCCAGGTTTCAAATATAAATGGGGGTGCAGGGGCAAGTAATGTCATTCCTGGCGAGCTGGATGTTCAATTTAACTTGCGTTTTTCTACAGAAATAACCGAACAACAAATAAAACAGCGTGTAGAAAAGATACTTAACAAACATAAGCTGAACTATACGCTGGTGTGGACACTTTCTGGTCAACCATTTTTAACTCCCGATGGTGAACTGGTTAATGCTACGCAACAGGCAATTAAAACCGTCTGTGATTTAGATGCGGAGTTATCCACCGCCGGGGGTACCTCAGATGGGCGTTTTATAGCACCAACCGGTGCTCAAGTAGTTGAACTTGGTCCGGTAAATGAAAGTATTCACAAAATAAATGAAAACATCCATATAGAGCAGCTTGAAAAACTAACCGACGTTTATACCGAGATATTAAATAATCTGTTTAAACTGGATGCCTTATAGAATATAAGATTAAGCTGGGAAAGCACTGGTAATTAAATCAGCTACAACTAAACTTATATCAACACCGCTTCAGTCGTCATTCTAAAACCATTAAAATAATAAAAAAATCACCACGGAGTAATTCTCATGAATCTGGAAAAAGTCATCTTCAGCTTTTTCATGATCCTCGCCCTTACCCTGAACTTCGGTTTTTTTTACGGCGATATAGACGACCCGACACACCACCACGTTTATGAACTCTATGCCGTGATAGTGATTAACCTGATCGCTACGTTAATGAAATTTGGCGATAGATCACAAATGGGTGCGATGTTGCTGGCAACCAGTCTGGTGGCTATAGTACAGCTCACCGCTGCCTCCATTGTTTGGGTATTTGCAGTGCATATCAATCAAACAGGGTTAACACCCGGTGTCATGTCAACAATAGTTTCTTTAAGTGGTGGTGCCATGTTAGCCAATATCATTTCAGTTATTCTGCTTATAATAGAAACCTCTAAATTCAAAAGATAAATGGCTACAAATTTCCAGACACCTTTCATAACTTGATAACACAATGAATGAAGTCACCTCATTAATTCTACGGCGCATGCGCGCACCGCTAATATTAATTGTTCTTGTTTATAGCATCGCCATTTTAGGGCTGACCTTGATTCCGGGTGTTGATGACAACGGCGACACCTGGCATATGAGCATATTTCATGCTTTTTACTTTGTTAGTTATACCGCAACCACTATCGGTTTAGGTGAGATTCCATACCCTTTTACAGAGGCTCAGCGTTTGTGGACTATCGTCATTATTTATATGACTGTCATCTCATGGTTCTATGCCCTGGGTACAATTATCTCGCTTTTTCAGGATAAAACCTTTCAGGCAGCGCATAAAGAATCGGCTTTTAAACGCGATGTTAAAAAGATTCACCGACCATATTATGTTGTCTGTGGCTATGGTCAAACCGGAAAAGCCGTTGTTAATGCCTTATTAGAGGAAAACTTTGGCGCGGTCGTCATTGAACAAAAAGAAGATATTAGCGAACGCGGATTAAATAATTTACTCGAACACGTGCCCAATCTTGTAGCTGACGCGTCCGACCCGGCGGTATTGGAAATTGCCGGTGTCGATCTGGACAAGTGTCATGGTGTGATTGCAGTAACTGCCTCTGATGAAATCAATCTTAAAATTGCCATTAGCAGTAAATTATTACACCCCGATGTCACCGTTGTCTGCCGCTCTGAGTATAAAGAGTATGAAGACAATATGCTCTCATTCGGCACCGACCACATCATCAATCCATTTGAAGCCTTTGCTGAAGTTTTCAGTATGGCGCTACACTCACCTTCCATGCATTTAATTTACGAATGGTTGACGGGCGCACCTGGCACTTCATTGAGCTCACCAATAAATATAAAACCCGGACACTGGATTCTTTCGGGTTATGGGCGCTTTGGCAAACAACTACATCTGGAGTTACTTAAAAAGAACATTAGAACCGTCATCATTGACCCTGATAAAGAAAAAAGAAATATTTTTATTAATAGCGATCAATCTAATGAGCGATTTATTATAGGCATAGGAACGGATGCAGACACCTTAACGAAAGCAGGAATTGACACCGCAGCAGGCATCATTGCAGGCACAGAAAACGACTCCAACAATTTATCCATTATTATGACTGCTCGTCAGCTTAATAAAACCGTTTTCGTTGTTAGTCGCCAGAACTTTATGGCAAATGAATTGCTATATTCCAAAATAAATGAGCATTATCGGGAAGAGACTCTCAAAAACAACGAAGAATTTGTTCCGCTTGCTCATCTGGCAATGCAGGCAGGTGAAGTGATAGCCAGAAAAATTCGTGCTATTTTAATTGCCCCGCTATTAATTGATTTTATTAACCTGGCACTAAAAGAAGAACAGAAATGGGCAAACATTACCATTAGTCGTTTAAGCGCCGTAATGGGCAATAACCCGCCCTATATCTGGACAGTCATCATTGATAAAGATAAAACACCGGCCATTGCTCAGACATTGGGTTACGGTCGCAGCATTGAGTTAAAACACATTACCAGTGATCCGGAAAGTCAGGGCAAAAACCTTTCCTGCATCGCCTTATTATTAAAACGAGGAGATGATTGTTTTCTTTTCCCTGAAGACAGCCTCGAATTAAAAGCCTTTGACCAGGTTTTTTTCTGTGGCTCGCACAAAGCCAAAAGCACAATGTTGCACACACTCAATAACTTAAATACTCTTAATTATATAATGACATCAAAAAACGAACCACAATCCTATCTCTGGAAGAAGCTAACCCATCTCAGAAAAAAACAGGACAGGCGTTCAACATCACGTTAAAGCAGACAGATCAAGGTTTAGTTCAGGTTGTTTAAAACAAGGGTTTTCGTGAGAGCAAGGGTTACCGCACGCAGAACCGCGTTTACAAGCTGTACATGAGGGTTCGAATACAAAGTTGTCTCTGAAAAAGGCTGTTTTTTCAAGCTGCCTTATAAATCACAATAATACTTTAGGGCATCTCTAAAAATAGAAGTGTAGTTTAGGGAATGCAGAAAATAGTGCATTTTTTACCCAAAAAGAAGGAGAATAGTGGGCTATTTAACGATTATCCAGGAGTGAAAAACTGCTGTTTTATGCGTCTCCATCCTTTGCTTCGTAAACGCCACATCCGTGTGGCACTACTCATAAATCGTGCTTCTATTTTTAGAAATACCCTTTACTTATACAGCAATGTGATTAACATACACGCAGCCAACATAGTCCTCGTGGCACAACTGGATAGCGCGATGCCCTCCTAAGGCGTAGGTTGCAGGTTCGAACCCTGCCGAGGACACCATAAATCACCGGCTAAGGTGAAAATGGGGTAACTTCTCAATAAGTCGGGGCAGTCCATCGTTTTGAGACTGTCGGTAGCATGGATGCTACCGTCAAGCCTACAGGGACGTATTTACGGCGTGTCTCAAAATGATGGACTGCCCCGACTTATTGAGAAATTACAAAATGAGGACCTGCCTGCGCCCCCATTTTTCCTGTTTTTTTTAACCGGTTACCCAGCCTTGATATGCGCTAAACTCTTTTCCTGGGTAATTATATTCATGACACAGCTACCCACCTGCATCCAAGACCAACTACGAAAAGTATATATATACGTGCGCGCAATCAAACTGCTTTACTTTAAGGGCGTTTCTAAAAATAGAAGTGTGATTTAGGAAATGCAGCACTGGTTTTCATGTCTGTAGCGACTCAGGGGCTAGCTGAGTCATTATTCATATAGCCCCCATCTCAGGCAGGAGAGAGAGCGAAAGAAAACCAGATTACAAAGCAACCATTGCATCCATCTGGGGAGCAAGCTCTTTGAGAATATCACGTACTACATCACCAAAGATTAAACTCAACAACCCCATATTCATCATGGTTATATAGGTTTTTCCATCACTTTTTACATAAACACCAATATTACAGGGCATCATTACCAACAAGCGTTTTAACTCATCATGAATAAGAATATCCGCAGCAGCTTGAGGCTCACATATGCCGAGAAGTTTGTTCGGACCAATATCTATTTTTGTAACATGTAATAGATTTCTTTGAAAATCTATCTTCCATCTTTTAGGTACTTTCCAGCCCATCGCTTTTGCGTTTTCTTCAATTTTAACTAGCGTTTCCTCAAACGAATAAGGACTGGGTATTTCTTTAATCATCAAACCAGGCATGGCGTAGAAACCAATAGCCGCCGCCACAACAATTCCGGTAACAAAAGAAAACAGAACAGTAAAAAATTTAGCCATACTAATACCCTCATGAATGTTTATTTATTAAAAAGCTCTGAGCGAACCATCTTTTCCGTTGTGGCGGCGCTAAAAATTCGTGGTGCGTAGCGATAAACTACGTTTTTTCGACAGTTTTTAATGCCGCAATAAGGCAAAACCTAGATCGCGTAAAGTTCTAATATATAATATTTCACGCCTCTGCATTTGACTCAGAACAATTTTACTACTGCATGTAATCTATTTTTTTCCGCAAAGGAAGGCAAAAAACGCTGCTAACCTGTTTTTTTGCGCTCTTTTGCGTCCTTTGCGGCTAAATTATTCACTAAATAACATTTAGTATGAGTTAAATGCAGAGGCACATAATATTTTTATCGAACTTATAAAAGTAACCAGCCGAGATATTAATAACTTCAAATGTACTTTACGTTCGCTAACATTTTTAAATTAAACGGTAACTCAAGTGTTTAAGAAATATCAACTCTTATGCACATTTAATGACAACCCAGGCAAAACACATTATTGCAATAAGAAGCAGTTAAGAACCACAATACACAACCCCTACTTGAGTTTGCAAAGTATTTACGAGAAGCTTGTCATTCTCACAATATCGAATCACTCACAGTCTGGTTCTTCTTCAGCTTTTTTCTTATAAGCATCCGCATTCGCTTCATAGTCTGTCTTTTCAGCAACCACTTCATCTGCGGCTGTCTTTTCAGCAACCACTTCATCTGCGGCTGTCTTTTCAGCAACCACTTCATCTGCGGCTGTCTTTTCTGCAGCCGCTTCATATGCCACAGCAAAGTTAACGGGTGCAAACAAAACACTCATAAACAGGAACATAAAAGTAAAAACACTATTTTTATTACATTTTTTCATATTAAACCCTCTTTTTTGTATGATTAATTAGAATATCACATTTAAGCACAAAAAAAAGAATTCTGAAACAGTTAACCAGCAATTCTCGCTTAAACCACAAAGTTCATCCAATCCAGAAGAAATCCCATGCTAGATTTAAAATGACCGTCAATTCCAGTCAAAACCACATAGGCGCATAACCTCACACTTTTATGGCAGGCAGGCGTCACTCTACATTTTTCAATGCACAGTTATCCTACAAAGGCTGGTAACTACTCAGCGTATTATCCAGGTAAGGTAACTTCTCAATAAGTCGGGGCGTTTGCCGTCATTCCCGCAGTCTTTTAGCGGGAATCCATTACGGGTAAAGTCTGATATGACTGACATTATATCCACTAACCGATGGATTCCGGCTAAAAAACTGCCGGAATGACGAATATTACTGCTTACCTTGCTGGCATTGCTGACAGTCTCAAAATACACAGCCGCCACGGGTTATTGAGAAGTTACCAG
>CAZYCY010000047.1:0-10824 GCA_964646145.1 uncultured Thiotrichaceae bacterium | reverse complement strand
AAAACTGATGCCACTTTATCCGTGCATCACTCATGACAAGTGCTCATTCATGACGTTGATCTATTATTAAACAGTATCACATTAAAATCAGGACTCTGTTGCTTCATCAATCATTTTCTTCAAATCGCCATTTTCAAACATTTCCAGGGTAATATCACAGCCGCCAATCAACTCGCCATCGACGTATACCTGAGGAAATGTTGGCCAGTCCGCATATCGCGGTAAGTTCTGAAAAATTTCAGGATCTGCCAGCACATTGCAATAGCCAAACTCTTTACCCACCTGCTTTAATACTTCAACGGTGCGACCGGAAAAGCCACACTGCGGAAACTGCGGTGTGCCTTTCATATAAACCATCACTTTATTGCCTTTTACCTGCTCATCAATTCTTTCTAAAACATCAGCCATTTCAAGTACCTATTTCATATATAGTGTTAGATTAATTATACCCTGAGCTTCAGATTATTAACCTTAGCTACTGCTGGGTAAATGAGAGTATGGGGCTAAATTCATAAAATTCAAGAGCATACTTTGCCGCAATGTTCGCCAATAATTTTCAATTGCGTGCGTTGCGCGAAATATCTCTAATTTTAATGCGTTTGCCCTGCCGTCAAGCCCCGCTTTGGTAAACATGGGGACGTATTTACGGCGTGTCCATCCTTTGCTCCGTAATCGCCACATCCATGTGGCACTACTCTCAAAATGATAGACTGCCCCGACTTATTGAGAAGTTACGCCGGATGAGGGGATGTTATTGATTATGCTTCAACATTCTGCTGCCACCACAATTCTAATGCTGCCAAATGCCACAGCTTGCTACCCTGTAATCGCGTTAAATAATCTTCCGGATTGCTCAATAATTTTTCAACATAAAACGGGTTATATAAACCACGCTGTTTTGCATTGTTTGACAACAAAATCTCTTTCATAAAATCAAGAAATTCACCGCGAACATATTTTAGTGCTGGCATGGGAAAATAGGCTTTACTGCGGTTCACCACACTATCAGGTAAAAATCCGCGTGACAGCTCTTTTAATACATGTTTGCCACCATTGGGCAGTTTCATTTCAGCTGGCATCGATGCTGCCAGCTCGATAAGCTGAGTATCAAGAAACGGTACTCGCGCTTCCAGCCCCCACGCCATAGTCATGTTATCAACGCGTTTTACCGGGTCATCCACAATCAAGGTGGTCACATCAACCGCTAGCACACGATCAAGATACTCATCTGCCTCGACCTCATCCAGCAAGTCCTGCATCAGCTCGGCGGTAACATCACCCGTATGAAAACGGCTGTCTATCGTTTGCAGATACTCGGCATGGTCACGATCAAAATATTCATCAGAAAAGCGATTAATGCCTTTGGTGGTAGAGTGGTGCATACGCGGGTACCAGAAATAACCGCCGAATACTTCATCTGCCCCCTGTCCGCTTTGCACCACTTTGACTTCTTTAGACACAATTTCTGACAACAAATAAAATGCCACCGCATCCTGAGCAAACATGGGCTCAGACATGTTGGCAAAAGCTTCCGGCAGTCGCGGCAATACCTGATCATTCGGTACCATTAGCTGGTGATGCTCTGTGTCAAACATTTGCGCAACTGCGTCGGAATATTCGAACTCGTTACCTTTTTCTTCTGGCGCATCTGCAAAACCCATGTCTTCAAAACCAATGGAAAACGTTTTCAAATCTTTCTGACCGGCTTCACTCAGCAGACCAACAAGCAGACTGGAATCGATGCCACCGGACAATAATACCCCCACCGGCACATCAGCAATTTTCACGCGTTTTTCTACCGCACGTTTTAACTCGTCATGCACTGCTAGCACCCAGTCTTGCTCTGTCATTTTTGCGTCTGGGCGCGTTGCTGTTAATGTCCAGTAGCGCTTTTCTTCCATCTTGCCACCCTTGCTGATAAGCATGTAATGCGCGGGCTTTACTTTTCTTATACCATTGATGATGGTGCGCGGCGCAGGCACAACACCGTGCAGGGTAAATAAATGATGCAAGGCGACAGCATCAATTGAAGTATCTATTTTGTCGTCAGCATGAATCAATGCCTGGGTGTTTGATGCGAACAGTAAGCGCTGTGGCGTTTGCGAAAAATACAAAGGCTTTATACCAGTGCGATCACGCGCTAATAATAGTGTTTGTTTTTTATTGTCCCAGATGGCAAAAGCAAACATGCCCTGTAGTCGGACAACGCAGTTTTCACCCCACTCAATATAAGCACGTAGTATAACTTCGGTGTCACCGGTGGATGTAAAGTGATGACCTGAACGCTGCAATTCTTTACGTAACTCAGGGTAATTGTATATTGTGCCATTGAAAACCAGAGCAACACCGGTCGGCTCATCCAGCATGGGCTGCGCAGCTTTATCGGACAAATCGATAATCGCTAAGCGTCGGTGCCCGAATGCAATGGGCGCTTTGATATAAATACCTTCTGAATCCGGCCCGCGCTTTTGCAATTTTTGTTTCATGTTTTCGATAAGCTGCACCTCAGGCGCTGCATTATCAAATCTGAATTCACCACAAACTCCGCACATAATATTTCTCTACAGCTGTGAAAGAATAATTCCTAAATCCTGCAAGTGATCGCGCATATAGAGTGCAAGATATTGACAAGTTTTCTAACGAAAAGCAGGGGGGGAGCTTTAGCCATTGTTACTCATGGAGGTCACTAGGAGCTTGTCAAGTTTTAAACAATTGTCTTGACATAAACAACGACGTAAAAAGTGCAACCACTGCCAAACTCCAGACAATAACAGTGCCACTTGGCAAATCAAACAAAGCAGACGCGATAAGGCCAAAAAAGTACCCCAACACACCTATTATTGCTGCGACAATCATTGCCTGCCTGATTTCCAGTTTTGCTGTCGCCAGTGCTGGGATAATCAGACTGGCAAAAACCAGATACACGCCGATTAACTGCACAGATAAGGTAATAGCAATGGCAAATACAACATAAAAACCAACTCGTCCTATTCTGTCCCTGTAGTTGTACCAGATTAATATAATAGCAATAGAGAGCACTCCGGCTTCAATAATCTGCCCCCAGCCAACCCATAAAATCTGCCCCACCAATAACTCTTGCAAATGCTTGCCGCCATGCGGGTTATGCGCCAGCAGCAAGATGCTTGCACTGGCAGCCAGTATGAAACAAACGCCAATTACGGCTTCCAGGTGTAAATATTTATCTGCTTTTTTCTCAAAATAATAAATAATCCATGCACCTAATAAAGCACTGACTACGGCTGCGAACTGTACTTTTAAACCATGTATTTCACCGCCAAATTGAATGGCAATGATGACACCCAAACCAGCAATTTGGGCAATCGCTAAATCAATAAAAATAACACCACGTTTTATTACTTCTCGCCCGAGTGGAATGTGCGTCAGCAATACCACGAGCCCAGCAACAAATGCAGGTAGCAATATACTTATCTCGAGTCCATCTATGTTCATCATTTTTGATTAGTTCTCGTTCCCACGTACCCGCGTGGGAACGTGGACCAAACGGGCAACAATATACTTATATCGAGTTCGTTTAAACTCATATTTTATTTATTGCCACAGATCATTAACCGCTATTTTTCTACTTCAGCAATAAGCTTTTCGATGACACCATCAAACCAGGTAGTCAAATTTTCACCGTTTTGAAAATCAACCGTAGCGGCTAAAGAAACCACCGGCACACCGGTACGTTCTGACACCCATGTTGCCGCTCTATCACTTATATAATCGACATGTATTATCATTTTCACTTCTTGATCAGCAATCTGTTTTTTTACTCTTGCCAGGTGAGAACTGCTGGGCGCCACACCCGGTATGGGTTCTAGCGTTGTCAGTAAATGCATGCCTGTCCAGTCATTAAGGTAAGCCCAGTATTCGTGATGCGTAATGATTTTAATATCCTTTAATACCGTGGCTTGTTGTCTCCATTTTTCCATGGATTGCTGCCAGTGCTTTTTAAAGGCATCAAAATTTTTCTGATAGAAAGCCTGATTTACCGCATCAATTTCTATCAGCCGTTTTTTTAGCTCTACTGCAACCTGTAATATTTTTTCTGGGCTGGTATGAATGTGCGGATTGCCTCCACCATGCACATGACCATGCCTACGATCCAGATCTCGTGGAATATCCAGTCTCCTGACAAAGTCAGCAGCAAGAAAATGACCATTATTTCCAGGCTGAATGGTTCTGTTGGCAGCTTTACGTATCAGCAATGGCAACCAGCCTTTCTCCAGCCCGGCGCCGGTACAAATTAACAAATCTGCCTGTCTGGCTCTGGCAATTAAAGCGGGTCTAGCCTGAATAAAATGTGGATCCTGCATTGACGTAGTTGCTGAAAAAATGTTCAATTTGTCTTTGCCCAGCTCCTTTGCCAATGCTGCCCATTCAGGCCCGCAAGTAAACACATTAAGTGTTGCTACCTGTGGACCTGAATGGGCAGCATTGGCGATGAACAAACATGCAAGAGCAAGCAGCAGCCTGTGATATTGTCTATTAGCTAATTTATTAAAAAGTATGTGCACCGTGCGCTCCTAAACTCATTGTGTATTGTAAAAATAGTTGATTATCTGCTTGTTGATGAGAATCATCATGATTAAATTGCAGACGAATTCGACTGAACTTGCTTGGCAACCACTCTGCCATTAAACTGCTGCGCTGTGGTGAAAACCCGTGTGCCATTAAACCCGCTTTCTCAAGCACTTCTTCATCACTGCCACGATTGTCACTATCCAGTGAATCATATCGTGCTCCCACTCGCCACTGTGGCGCAAGCTGCCAGATTGCCTGTAGATACCAGCCATCCTGTTCTCCAGTTAAACTACTGCTTTTGTAATGACCATCATCTTTCACTTTTACCTTACCCTCATCCTCACGTATAAAATATTCAAATTGTAACTTGAAATTCTGATCCCGAAAATTGCCGCCTGGCGCCCATTTATAAACTGCATTTAAGCCGATGATGTTACTGTCACCTTCAAACTCTGAGGCTTTAATTTTATCGCTATGAGCATCATGCGCATGACTATCATGCGTGTGTGCATGACCATGACCACCCTGATCACGGTCTATATTGTCAGCACGCCAATAACTTAAGCCCGCCAACCAGCTATGACTAATGTCTATATCGCCACCTACATTAGCAAAGGCAGTCCAACTACCGATGTCATCATGATCGCCACCTGCCGGAAATTTGTTACCGGAAAACACCTCTGCACCAAATTTTAGAAATAAATCGCTGGCTACAACATGAGAAACACGAATGCCATCATCTCTGTACTGATTACCAAACAAGCCACGATAAATCAGTGGCGCATCGTGAAAATCCCACGCATGCTTATGTTGTTGATTTAGATAACCAATGCCGGAGAAGAAGCGCCCAGCACGTATGGTGAAACCATTGCCCAGCGCAAGTGTTTCAAAAAATGCTTCTTCCAGTTTAAGCTCGGTTTTACCATCATGCTCATCAAGCGCAATAGTAAATTGACCAAAAAAATTACTATCAATGTTGCTGCTGAAAACTATTTCTGAATGCCCTAGTGAAAACCCTGGTGCGGTTAGTTTGGCTTTTCCGCCTAAGGCAAAACCAGGCAAATGATAGTGTTCAGGATTATTTTCATAACTGATATAAGTCCCGTCAAGAATGATACTGATGGCCGGGTTAAATGCATTTTTACCGATTATTGGCGTTGCCGCATCAATAGATTGCAGGCGTTGCTCCAGCACCTCAATGCGATGGTTAAGTTGATCTATTTCTGTTTTGTTTATTGTGGCATCTGTTGCATTCACTATAGCAACAGGTGTAATCAATGCTGCAGTAGCAGCGTACTTCATCATTAGTGAAAACTTCATTTTTTTACCTATAAAGCTTGTAAAGTAGTTATGCGAGATCAGATCTTCAAGCTGTAAAAACAAGCAAGTTTTGTTGCGACACACGAATGCGCCGAAACTAAAGATGTAATCACATTTATATTAATACAGGTCAAATGGTGGTAACTGGCGGGGCGGGGCGCGTGCGTGATACGCTGTTTGCAAGCAAGAGAGGCAAAACCAGGCTATTTCGCGAGCGGTAGTAACCGTTGTTGTTGGTGAGGCTAAAGGCAAGTCATCACAGATTAGTCCATTTTCTGATTTTTCTACCAATAAAAAACTCTTGCATAAGTCATCATCGCTATGAAAGGGGTGTTCGGTGGCATGAACAAGCAAACCCGTTTGCCCGATAAGCAGCAGCATGCTTAACAATGTTATGTGTAGCAGAATGTATTTTCGATTTATCATTTACAAGTATCAGGCATTACAACGAGTGCAAACACCATGTAATTCCAGTTGCTGACGGTGTAATGTAAAACCAGTGGTCGCTATTTTCAGCTCTAATTCAGATGCCAGTGACTTGCTCAGGCTTACCTCTTCTACCTGATGACAACGATCACAAATTAATAATTTAGGTGCTTCATGTTTATGCTGGCATCGAATATGCGAGCAGGCGATATACTGGCTGCTACTAAGAATTTTGTGAACAAACTGTGCGTGTATTAAAAAATCCAGCATACGATAAATTGATACCGCTGATATATTTTCATTATAGCGCGCCTTATAGGCATCCATAATATCGTATGCAGACAATGGCTTATCTTCATGCAAAATTAATTGCAGCACATTGCTGCGTTTTTCGGTGAAGCGCAAGCCTTGCTGTTGACACTGTTTTTGTGCTACCTGCAAAGTTTGCTGGATAGTTTTATCTACTATTTGAGTATCTGACATTAGCGGTTTTGCTCTGCTATTTTAATCTACTATTCAAATCTACTATTTAAACTGGCTTATGAAAGCTGCGATAAACATAAGCGCCGATTCCACCAATGCGCAAACATCAATATACTGGCGG
Organism: uncultured Thiotrichaceae bacterium; assembly: GCA_964646145.1. Classification (GTDB taxonomy): domain Bacteria; phylum Pseudomonadota; class Gammaproteobacteria; order SZUA-229; family SZUA-229. The sequence continues at coordinate 3,926 of CAZYCY010000047.1, read as the reverse complement.
CTATGACTGTTAACACGATTTCAAATTCATGGCCATAAGTTATGGCGATAATTAAACCCAGCAGACTACTGACTGCTAATAAACCAGGCATGTGATGCCGATGTTGTTTATATGCCGAGGGAAAGCTAAGCACAATAAAAAGAAAAACAGGCAATAACAGCAGCTTATGCACCCATTCAGATGATATCAGCATTGCTAATACACCTAAACTCCCGCTGGCAATCAGCAATGGTGTTGCTAAACAATGTATTAAACACAGACCTGAACAAAATATGCCCCATGAATCTTTTGCTTTCACTCATTTACCCTCAGATAAATCTGGCTACAGAAAATAAATGAAATGTTATAACGTTACATTATAACATGCAAACATAATTTGCCGCATATCTGCATATTTTTTCACCAAACTGGCGAAAAATGACTTTTAGTTCGTAGCTTGGGCGAATTAAGAACCGTCAGATACAGACGGTAAGTTTTAAAATTTCGCTATTCCATCCTAAGGACTCAGGATCAAATAACTTACGAAACTTATTTAATCCTGAGTCCTTAGGTTCGTTAACAGCACGTCCATGTGCCACTGCTCACTATTCACTGCTTTTCCATAGCCGCCGCCACCAGCCGTCACCATAGTTAATACGTCCCCTGACTTTACGTATAAGCTGCATTTACCCGGCAGTACTTTATTATTCAAATAATTAGCTGCTTTTGCAGCTGATTCTCCACCACATAAACCCCAGGGTTGATGATGCCGCCGCTCTGACAATACCGTGATCTGCGCCGGAGCCAGAAATTCGTATTCTCGTATTAAACCTTCACCACCATAATGCCGACCTTTACCCGCTGAGTCCTGCCGAATCTGATATTTATTTATGCGTAGCGGGTACTTCATCTCCAGTGCTTCTATTGGTGAATTTAAGGTATTCGTCATGTGTGTTTGCACCGCATCCAGCCCATCAGATACGCTGCTTGCGCCCATGCCACCACCGATGGTTTCGTAATAATCCCAGACAGGCAAACCAGCGCCCCCCGCATAACCCATGGCAAGATTATTCATGCTGCCATGACTGGCAGCTGGTATTTGATCTGGCAATGCCTGCGCTAAAGCGCCTAATACCACATCAACAATGCGGGTGCTGGTCTCTACATTACCGGCGGCAACTGCCGATGGATAACTGGCATTTACCAGTGAATTTTCTGCTGCCAGAATGGTTATATTGTTAAAACTGCCGGCGCAAGCTGGCGTTTGTGCCGGCATTAAACACCTGAAGACATAATACACAGCGGCAGCGGTCACTGACAAAGGGCAATTAATATTGCCCTTTACCTGCTGCGCTGTGCCTGCAAAATCTACCGTAACGCTTCCCCGATCAAACTTCACCCTGGCAGTAATAACGATATTGCTATTGCCCTGACCATCATCATCCAGCATGTCTGCAAATGTGTACTCACCGTCTTTGATTTCAGCAAGACTGTTTTTAGCCAGGGTTGCAGCGTAACGATTTAATTGTTTAAGGCTACTCAAATAATCATTAAGCCCCATTTTTTCAATCAGCGCACTCAGTCGCATCAAGCCTCGACGATTGGCAGCGATTTGCGCGATAAAATCCCCTGATGATTCCTGCTTATTTCGCATATTGTTCATCAAACTGGCGAAATATAATTCATCAAGCTGATCATTTTTTACCAGCAAGGTCGGCTCAATAATCAAACCTTCCTCAGACAAGCTAGAGGATAAAGGCATAGAACCTGGTGTTTCGCCGCCAATGTCTGCATGATGCGCCCGGTTAGCAACAAACCCTATAATTTCATTATTAATGAATAAGGGCGCAATCAATGTCACATCCGGCAAATGAGTCCCTCCCCTGTAGGGATCATTCAATACCACCATATCACCCACAGACCAGCGAATCTCAGCAACCACCTGTTTCATAGCAAAAGCCATACTGCCCAGATGCACCGGAATATGGGCGGCTTGCGCACAAAGCTCTCCCTGCGCATCAAACACCGCGCAGGAATAATCCAGCCGATCACGGATATTCGGTGAAAACGCAGACTTTTGCAGCGTTGCTCCCATTTCTCCACAAATCGCATCAATACGATTCGAAAAAATACTTAAACCAATTGCATCCACATTGCTAATCCCCTAACTTGAATACTGAAAACAACACCTGCAAGCACTGTAGAATAAGCTGCTCGAATGAGTAGAATTTATTTAAACTGGCAAATTACAGTTGCATTATACACTTGACTATCCTATCGTAGCCTCGACTGAATTCACATCAAGTCTTATCTTTGTCACCAAACAAAGAGAGGGAAACAATAAGAACTTTGATCTCCATTCTTGGGTTAATGTCAGCCAAAGGCTCTTTTGCCTATAAGTTATCAGCAAATGTATTTGCGAACATGAATGTAATTCACCCTTTGAAAACCCGAAACAGGAGAGTACTATGAAAAACTTTTTTCTTACCCTAAATGGTCTATTTGCGTTTCTTTTCAGCGCAGTAGCGTTCGCCCATCCAGGTCACAATCACAGTCATTGGTCAAGCGGTACTATCCACTTGATCACATTAGCCTTAATCGCCATTGCTATGGCAGTTGCCGTTACCTGGCTGGTCAAAAAACTATCAACAAACAGAAAAACAAAGAAGGAAAACAAAAGTCATGCTATATAAAATTTTAAGCACACTGGATAAATCAAAAAATTTCAAAACCACCTCCGCACACTGCGATGTTCCCTGCGGAATTTATGACCCTTCCACTGCACAAATAGCCACTCTTACCGTCATTCGCATGTTAGATTTAATCAACGAACTTGTTGAAAAAAATGACCTGAGCGTAAGTGACCAGGCAAAACTTTCTCGCTTTGTCAGTCAAAAAGAAGAACATGCCAACAAGGTCAAAGAAGAAATTCGAATCATCTGGGGCGACTATTTTAAACAGCCTCAATTTGATCAGGTTTCTGGCATTCCTGAGCTGGTACACAACATCATGTTACAGGGTTCAAAATGTCGCCAAAATATAGCTCAGGAAAATGGTCTAGAACTGCTCAAACTGGTTAACCAGTTTGCAGAAGCTTTCTGGAAAACAAAAGGTATAGAAACCTTTACCGCAACCTGCCCGTATCTGCCAGCTCAAGCTGTGGTTTACCCTGAGCTGCCTAAAATCTGATCATAAAACATGATCAATATTTTTAGGGTCAAAGGACAAAGCATGTCCCCCCTTCTGTCGGGAGGTGATTTTCTGATCGCCTCCCGGCTCTATCGAAAACTCGCCACTGGTGATTTGATCGTATTCCAACATTTTACTTATGGACGCTTGATCAAACGTATAGTAGCGATCAATGCGGCTGGAGAATGTCGAGTTACCGGCGAAAATAACCATAGCCTGTCATCAAAACAAATCGGCTGGATAGCACCATCGTCTATTGAAGCAAAGGTGTTAATCAAAATTCGAAATAAAAAACTAAATTCATAGAAACCTTTACACCGCTACACCACACAAGGCAGATATACCAAAACTTACTAAATCCAGAAAATTGCTTAAATAAAGCAAAAATTGCTGACTTTTTACAAAGAAAAAAATGATTAGTGAATAATGACAGAGTAGAGAACAGCCAACAAACTCAGTATAAATCAGTAAGTTAGCAGCCACTCAGGTAAATATTCGGTCAGCCCATAAGCCGTAAAATCAACCGATTAGGTGTTTCCTAAAATGGTTAGAAAGTGGATAAAGCCATACGTCTTTGATAGGTACACTCTGTTTTCCTGCTGCTCCAAGTTTCCCTCGCCCTTTGGTTTTTCCGACATAGATCCAGTTTGCTGCCTTGCAAGTACCAATAGTACCAATACCAATAGTACCAATAGGGCCAGACTCGAATGGCACTAAGTTAAGCCCTTTTAGCGTGAGAAATTTGAAGTAAAAATTAG
>CAZYCY010000046.1:9592-10863 GCA_964646145.1 uncultured Thiotrichaceae bacterium | reverse complement strand
CCACTCACGTGCCCATGTTGATAATAACGTGCGCCTTAATCTGACCTATTTTGAAGCTCAATCTTCACGTGCAGAATAAATAGATATGCCCTATAGGGATGGCGTAGTAACATACCGTAACTGCTCGGATTTTAGCGGTAAGTTGAGCTGTTACAAAATAACTTTCGTGATTTGCGCCTTCTGGAGAATATATTGACCACAGCTGTACTTGCGCTTGAAGATGGAAGCCTGTTTTATGGCAAGTCCATTGGTGTTATCGGTGAAACCATCGGTGAAGTGGTTTTTAATACAGCAATGACGGGGTATCAGGAAATTCTCACTGATCCTTCTTACAGTAAACAGATTGTTACTTTTACCTATCCTCACATAGGCAATGTTGGTTGCAATGCGGGTGATGAAGAAGCTGCTGGCGTCCACGCTAGTGGTCTGGTTATTCGTGACAGTGCCGTGGTGATGAGCAACTGGCGTGGTGAAAAAAACTTGCATGATTATTTGCTTGAAAATAATACCGTTGCCATTTCAGATATCGATACCCGACGCTTAACACGATTACTGCGTGATAAAGGGGCGATGGCTGGTTGCATCATTGCGGGTGCCGACATTGATGATGCTAAAACGGCGGCTGCCATAGAAGCGGCTGGTGCCTTCGCAGGCTTAAAGGGAATGGATTTGGCGAAAGAAGTCACTACGTCTGAAACCTATTCGTGGACAGATAATGTCTGGGATCTGGAAACAAATCAAGCAGCAGACGCAGTAGCCATAAGGTTTCATGTTGTTGCTTATGACTTTGGCATAAAACGCAATATTCTGCGTATGCTGGTTCAGCGTGGCTGCAAGGTGACGGTGGTGCCAGCAAAAACACCGGCCAGTGAAGTGTTAGCAATGCAGCCTGATGGGGTCTTTTTGTCCAATGGTCCGGGTGACCCGGAGCCCTGTGATTACGCCATAGAGGCAATTCAGAAAATTTTAGAAACGCAAACACCAGTATTTGGTATTTGTCTTGGGCATCAATTATTAGCCCTGGCGTGTGGTGCAAAAACCCGGAAAATGAAGTTTGGTCATCATGGCGCGAATCACCCGGTACAGGAACTGGCAACGTCAAAAGTAATGATAACCAGCCAGAATCACGGTTTCGCGGTTGCTGAGGACAGCCTGCCGGATAATCTTGAAGCAACCTACCGCTCACTGTTTGATGGCTCATTGCAGGGCATACATTGTACCGATAAACCGGCATTCGGTTTTCAGGGACACCCCGAAGCGAGTCCCGGTCC
>CAZYCY010000046.1:0-9492 GCA_964646145.1 uncultured Thiotrichaceae bacterium | reverse complement strand
CATGCCTAAAAGACAAGACATAAACAGCGTTTTAATCATCGGTGCCGGGCCGATTGTTATCGGTCAGGCCTGCGAGTTTGATTATTCTGGCGCGCAAGCGTGTAAGGCGCTGAAAGAGGAAGGTATTCGCGTTATTCTGGTGAATTCGAATCCGGCGACAATTATGACGGATCCGGAAACCGCCGATGCGACTTACATCGAGCCGATTACCTGGCAAATCGTTGCCGCTATCATCGAAAAAGAAAAACCGGACGCATTATTGCCAACCATGGGCGGACAAACAGCGTTGAACTGTGCGCTTGATCTTGAGCGTGAAGGCATCCTGGAAAAATTCAAGGTCGAAATGATCGGCGCGGATAAAACCGCTATCGATATGGCAGAAGACCGTGAGAAATTCAAAATCGCAATGCAGGAAATCGGTCTCGACATGCCACGTGCTGCCATTGCGCACAGCATGGAAGAAGCCTTTCAAGTGCAGGCACAGGTCGGTTATCCCACCATTATTCGCCCTTCTTTTACCATGGGAGGCAGCGGTGGCGGCATTGCCTACAATAAAGAAGAGTTTGAGGAAATTTGTCATCGTGGTCTGGATTTGTCTCCAGTTAGCGAGTTATTGGTTGAAGAATCGGTGCTTGGCTGGAAAGAATATGAAATGGAAGTGGTGCGTGATAAAAATGACAATTGCATCATTGTCTGTTCGATTGAAAACCTCGACCCGATGGGTATCCATACCGGTGATTCAATAACGGTTGCGCCCGCGCAGACTCTTACCGATAAAGAATATCAGCGTATGCGTGATGCCTCAATTGCGGTATTGCGTAAAATTGGTGTGGAAACCGGTGGTTCCAATGTGCAGTTTTCAGTTAACCCTGAAGACGGTCGCATGACCATTATCGAAATGAATCCGCGGGTGTCGCGCTCATCAGCGTTGGCATCAAAGGCAACGGGTTTTCCGATAGCGAAAATTGCCGCAAAACTGGCAATTGGTTACACCCTGGACGAGTTGCAAAACGAAATTACCGGTGGCGCGACACCCGCATCGTTTGAACCGACCATCGATTACGTGGTGACAAAAATTCCGCGCTTTACCTTCGAGAAATTCCCGCAGGCAGAAAATCGCCTGACTACGCAGATGAAATCAGTGGGCGAGGTGATGGCAATTGGACGCACTTTCCAGGAGTCATTGCAAAAAGCCTTACGTGGTCTGGAAGTCGATATTGACGGTTTGAGTCCGGTGCTGGACCCTGAGATGGCAGAAGATGAAGTTAAATCTTACTTGAATCAGGAATTAAGTCTGGCGGGTGCCGACCGATTATTATACGTTGCCGATGCATATCGACGTGGTTATTCAAACGAGAAGCTGTTTAATCTTACCAAAATTGACCCCTGGTTTTTAGTGCAGATTGAAGACCTGGTGAAAGAGGAGCAGGCACTTGCAGGCAAGAAATTAAACAGCCTGTCGAAAAACGCCCTATTTCAGCTAAAGCGCAAAGGTTTTTCGGATAGCCGTCTTGCGGGCTTGCTCAATGTTGATGAAAACACATTGCGGGAGTATCGTCATTCTTTGGGTATTCGCCCGGTTTATAAACGGGTCGATACCTGCGCCGCAGAATTTTCTAGTGCAACCGCCTACATGTATTCCACTTACGAAGAAGAGTGTGAAGCTGAGGTTTCTGATAGAGATAAAATTGTGATTTTAGGTGGTGGTCCCAATCGCATCGGACAGGGTATCGAGTTCGATTATTGTTGCGTACATGCCGCCTTTGCGATGCGCGATGATGGTTATGAAACCATCATGATTAACTGCAACCCGGAAACAGTATCGACTGATTACGATACCTCTGATCGTCTGTATTTTGAGTCATTAACCCTGGAAGATGTGCTTGAAGTGCTGGAAATAGAAAAACCCAAAGGCGTGATTGTGCAATACGGCGGACAAACTCCGCTCAAACTGGCGCGTGATCTGGAAGCAGCAGGGGTGCCGGTTATCGGCACCACGCCCGATTGCATTGACCTTGCAGAAGACAGAGAGCGCTTCCAGCAAGTGGTGAATGAATTAGGCTTAAAGCAACCGCCCAATCGCCTTGCCCGTTCGGTTGAAGAGGCAGTGGCTGGCGCTGCTGAAATCGGTTTTCCGCTGGTGGTTAGACCTTCTTATGTATTAGGCGGCCGCGCCATGGAAATCGTCTATAACAAAAAAGATCTTAAATACTACATGAAGAACGCTGTCAGTGTTTCCAACGATGCGCCGGTATTGCTTGATCGTTTTCTTGATGATGCGGTGGAAGTCGATGTTGATGCCATCTGTGATGGAGAGCAGGTATTAATCGGTAGCATTATGGAGCATATCGAACAGGCAGGTGTGCATTCTGGCGATTCAGCCTGCTCATTACCACCGTATTCATTATCGGCTGAAGTTCAGGATCAATTGCGCGAGCAAACCCGCCAGTTGGCATTGAAGCTGGGCGTAGTAGGGTTGATGAATATCCAGTTTGCGATTCAGTTTACTGATAAGGGTGCAACTATCTATTTGCTGGAAGTAAATCCGCGAGCCTCTCGAACAGTGCCCTTTGTTTCCAAGGCAACCGGTGTACCACTGGCAAAAATTGCGGCACGTTGCATGGTTGGCATCTCGCTAAAAGAGCAGGGCGTAACCAAGGAAGTTGTACCAAAAAACTTTGCGGTGAAAGAATCGGTGTTTCCATTTGTTAAATTTCCCGGTGTCGACCCCTTATTAGGACCGGAAATGAAATCCACTGGCGAAGTCATGGGTGTGGGTAAAACCTTTGGCATGGCGTTTGCCAAAGCGCAATTAGGTGCAGGTGTTGACTTGCCAACCAAAGGGCGAGTTTTTCTCAGTGTGCGTGAAGGTGATCGCGAGCATGCGGTAGCATTAGGACGCAAACTGGTTGACAAAGGTTTTAACCTGGTAGCGACCAGCGGCACGGGCGCGGCATTAAAAGTGGCTGGCATTGAATTCAGGCAAGTGAATAAAGTGCATGAAGGTCGCCCGCATATTGTCGATATGATTAAAAACGGTGACATTGCCTTAATTATCAATACCACCGAAGGAAAAAAAGCCATTGGCGATTCCTACACCATTCGCTCTTCTGCATTACAACATAAGGTGAGTTACACTACCACCATGGCTGGCGCAAACGCCACTGTTAGAGCACTGGATTATTTAACCGTCAATACAGTGACACAACTACAGCATTTACATAACGAAATCAAGCAAGAGACAATAGCGTGAATAAAGTACCTATTACCGTGCGCGGTGCAAAAAATTTACAGGATGAATTACAACAATTAAAAAGTGTTGACCGTCCCAAAGTAATCGATGATATCGCCACCGCGAGAGAGCATGGCGATTTAAAAGAAAATGCCGAATACCACGCTGCACGAGAGCAGCAGGGCTTCATCGAAGGTCGCATAAAAGACATTGAAGCCAAACTCAGCAATGCAACCATTATCGATGTCACCACCGTTAATGCTAATGGCAAAGTGGTATTTGGTGCCACGGTCGATGTTGTCGATGAAGAAACCGGTGATGAATTGAGCTACCAGATAGTGGGTGAGGATGAAGCTGATATAAAAAATAATATGATTTCGATCGGTTCGCCTATTGCCCGTGCCTTAATTGGCAAAGAAGAAGGTGATGTAGCTGAAGTGCAAACACCGGGTGGTCTGCGTTCGCTCGAAATTGTTGAGATTAAATATATTTAGAAAAATTTTGCCGCGCAAGACGCAAAGAAAAAACATTGCCATCTTGACCCGTAACTTGACCACAGGAAAGATCTTAATATAGCAATCATTTCAAGATTTATCGCTGTGTTTAAAATGATGATGAGACGAGCAAAAACTTTGCTTCTCTTTGCGCATTTTGCGTTTGTTGCGGCGCAAAATTATTTTATTTACCTGGGGCTTCTAAGTGCTGCTATCAAAAAAACAAACAAAATTTCTACGTGCTAAATGCCACGATTTAAAAGCAGTCATCATGCTGGGTCAAAAAGGCCTGACCGAGGAAATTTTAAATGAGCTTGATATCGCCTTGATTCATCATGAGCTGGTAAAAATAAAACTGTCGGTAGGTGATCGTGAAGCCCGCAAACAGATGATTGCTGAAATATGTGAGAAGAGTCAGTCGCAAGAGATTCAGTCGATAGGTAAGACTTTATCGGTGTATAGGGTAAACCCGGATAAAGTGATTATTGCACTGCCAAAAACATAAAAACCATTCGCAAATAACTGCTGTTGCGCATCCACATGTAACAGTGGCAAAATTAAAAAATGGCAAAAAGCAAAAGCAGCAAAACCTGGTTAAAGGAACATTTCGACGATGAATATGTACGTCGTTCGCAGCAAGATGGCTATCGCTCTCGCGCTATTTATAAATTTATCGAAATTGATCAAAAAGATCGTCTGGTTAAGCCCGGCATGACAATTATTGATCTGGGTGCTGCGCCCGGTGGCTGGTCAGAATATTGTGTTAAAAAACTGGGTAAAAAAGGCATAATGGTGGCGCTGGATATTCTGCCAATGGAACCAATAGACGGTGTCATTATCATACAAGGTGATTTTCGTGAAGACGCTGTTTTTGAAGAATTAATGTCGGTAATGCGTGCCAGTGGACTAAAGAATGGCAAAGCAGACCTTGTAATTTCTGATATGGCCCCCAACATTAGCGGAGTGGGTTCTGTTGATCTGCCCAGAGCGTATTATTTATGTGAGTTGGCGCTGGATTTAGCGCGACACATTTTGCAGCCTGGCGGCAGTTTGTTGGTAAAATTGTTTCAGGGTGAAGGTTTTGAAGCTTATAGTAAAGAGTTGAAATCCAGTTTTTCCAAAGTGGTGATGCGAAAACCTAAAGCTTCACGAGCGAGGAGTCGAGAAGTTTATGCGTTGGCGACGAGTTTTAAAGGGTAGCATCTCCACCGAGATGTCTGCAAAAGGTGGATGCGTTTCGCTTTTCTACCCTATAAACCATGAGGTTTTCTATTCTCGGACAGGATTTTGGGTGTTGATTTCCGTTTTGTATGCATCTAGTGCATCTATATGCGGGTTTGGGCATAAAGTTGGTGGAATCAGGAAGCGAAGTGTTGTAAATTAGTAGTATAGTTTTGTTTGCCGTTAGAGTGGCAAGCGTTATTTGGAGTGAGTGTGAGCGATCTAGCAAAAAATTTAGTTTTATGGGCTGTTATTGCAGTAGTTCTACTGTCAGTTTTCAGCAATTTTAATAGGCAGGCGCCCATTATCGACACCCTGCCGTATTCGACTTTTATGGAGATGGTTCGAGCTGGTCAGGTCACACAGGTCACTATCGAAGGTCGTAATATTGCAGGTGTAACCGGCATTGGTACTACCTTTGAAACCTTTAGTCCGGAGACTGACAATACTGCGATGATTGGTCTCCTGTTAGATCGCAATGTTGAGATAAATGCATCACCACCAGAGCGTCAATCGTTATTGATGACCATCTTTATTTCATGGTTCCCCTTCCTGTTGCTTATTGGTATCTGGATATTTTTCATGCGCCAGATGCAGGGCGGTGCTGGTGGTCGTGGTGCCATGTCTTTTGGCAAAAGCAAAGCACGTATGTTGGGTGAAGATGAAATTAAAGTTAATTTTAAAGACGTAGCAGGCGCTGAAGAAGCCAAAGAAGAAGTTTCTGAACTGGTTGATTTTCTTAGAGATCCGAGTAAATTTCAGAAGCTGGGCGGTAAAATCCCTAGTGGTGTACTGATGGTGGGTTCACCCGGTACAGGTAAAACACTATTGGCGAGGGCGATTGCCGGTGAAGCAAAAGTACCGTTTTTTACCATTTCGGGTTCTGATTTTGTTGAAATGTTTGTCGGTGTTGGTGCATCGCGAGTACGTGACATGTTCGAGACCGCCAAGAAACATGCTCCCTGCATCATTTTTATTGACGAGATTGATGCCGTCGGTCGTCATCGTGGAGCCGGCTTGGGTGGTGGTCATGATGAACGCGAGCAAACCTTGAACCAGTTACTGGTTGAAATGGACGGTTTTGAAGGCAATGAAGGCGTTATTGTTATTGCAGCAACCAACCGACCGGATGTGCTGGATCCTGCCCTGTTAAGACCCGGTCGTTTTGATCGCCAGGTGGTCGTGCCGTTACCGGATATTCGTGGTCGTGAGCAAATTCTAAAAGTTCATATTCGTAAAGTGCCTGAAAATAAAGATGTAAAATTAGCCATTATTGCGCGTGGTACACCTGGCTTCTCTGGTGCTGATCTGGCTAATCTGGTCAATGAAGCGGCCTTGTTTGCGGCACGTGAAAATAGCAAAGCCGTTAATATGTCCCATTTTGAACGGGCAAAAGACAAAATCATGATGGGTACAGAGCGCCGCTCTATGGTGATGTCTGAGAAAGAGAAGAAGCTCACGGCTTATCATGAAGCCGGTCATGCCATTGTTGGACGCGTAGTGCCTGAGCATGATCCGGTTTATAAAGTCAGTATTATTCCGCGTGGTCGCGCTTTGGGCGTTACCATGTTTTTACCAGAGGAAGATCGCTACAGCCTCAGCAAGCAGCATCTGGAGAGCCAGATTTCCAGCTTGTTTGGTGGTCGCATTGCAGAAGAACTGATTTACGGTAAAGACAGCGTGACCACCGGTGCTTCAAACGATATTGAACGGGCAACGGATATTGCACGTAATATGGTAACCAAATGGGGTTTATCTGATCGTCTGGGACCGTTGACTTATTCGGAAGACGAAGGTGAAATTTTTCTTGGTCGGTCGGTGACCCAGCATAAAAATTTAGGTGATGATACTGCGCGCATCATTGATGAGGAAGTGCGTAGTTTGATAGACAAAAACTACCAACGTGCTGAATCTATATTAAAAGAACATCTTGAAGTGCTGCACACAATGACTGACGCACTAATGAAATATGAAACCATTGATGCCAGTCAGATTGATGCATTAATGGCGGGTGAAGAAGTGTCTGCACCAAAAGACTGGGTTGATATTGACGATGATGACGATACCAGCAGTTCAACGCCTGATAACAAAGAGGGAAAAGAGGAAAAGAAAAAAGAAAAAAAGAAATCTGACGAAGACGGCACTATTGGCGGACCTGCTGGGGAGCATTAAAAGCCCCGGTTGGCGCTATAAAAGTAAAGAAATATTAGCCGCAAAAAACACGAAAAAAAGTCTATTTTTCGTTCTTTTCGGTTAGTCTATTTCGCATGCAACACGTTCTAAACAAAATTCACTCAAATCAATGGGTGGTGATGGGTATCCTAAACGTCACTCCTGATTCATTCTCCGATGGTGGGCAGTTCAATCAGCTTGAGAACGCATTAAACCGTGCTTTGCAAATGCAGAAAGAGGGTGCTGAAATCATTGATATTGGCGGTGAGTCTACACGCCCGGGAGCAAAACCGGTCTCTATAGCAGAAGAGCTTGCACGTGTTGTTCCGGTTATTGAGAAAATCCGACAGCATTCCGATATTGCCATATCAATTGATAGCAGTAAGCCTGAAGTTATGCAGGCAGCAATTGATGCCGGTGTCAGCATGGTAAATGATATTAATGCATTACATGCTGAAGGCGCATTAGAGGTTTGTGCTAAACATCAAATTCCTGTGTGTTTAATGCATAAACAGGGTAAGCCACAGACCATGCAGAATAGCCCGAAATACACGGATATTGTTAATGAAATAAGGCAGTATTTGCTGACGCGTGCCGATTCTTGTGTTGAAGCGGGTATCGCCCGTGAAAATATTTTTGTTGATCCTGGCTTTGGATTCGGCAAAACATTGGAAAATAACCTATCTTTATTGAAAGAGATGCAACAATTTTGTTTGCTGGATTACCCTGTGCTGGTGGGTATCTCCAGAAAAAGCATGTTTGCTGCCTTGCTTGGCAGAGGTGTTGAACAACGCCTGGTTGCCAGTACATCAGCCGTTGTTATTGCATATCAAAAAGGCGCGCGCTTTTTTCGGGTACACGATGTTGCAGAAACCTGTGATGCATTAAAACTAAGTGAAGCAGTGGCTTAAAAGTTACTTGTAGCGACTCAAGAAATAAATTATAGGAGCTGTCATGACAAAAAAATATTTCGGTACAGATGGTATTCGCGGTAAAGTTGGCACCGGTTTAATGAGCCCTGAAAAAGTGTTAAAGCTGGGTTGGGCGGTTGGTCGAGTGCTGGCATCACATGACAATGAGATGGGGAAGGCTAACTCAAGGCAGAATAATCGCGTCGTCATTGGTAAAGATACCCGTATTTCAGGGTATATGTTCGAATCTGCGCTGGAAGCAGGTTTATCTGCTGCAGGCGTTGATGTTGACCTCCTTGGACCGATGCCAACACCAGGTATTGCTTATTTAACACGAACCCTACGGGCTTCGGCTGGCATTGTTATCAGCGCATCGCACAATCCGTTTTACGATAATGGGCTTAAGTTCTTTTCCCCCCAAGGCGAAAAACTTGATGATGAAATTGAGCATGAGATAGAAGCCATGTTTGAGTCTGAAATGAAAATCGTAGAGCCTTCCATGCTGGGCAAGGCGCGCCGCATTGTTGATGCCAACGGTCGTTATGTTGAATCCTGCAAAGCAACCATTCCGATGAATGTTCGTTTTAATAACTTAAAAGTCGTACTTGATTGTTCAAATGGTGCCACCTACGATATTGCCCCCAAAGTGTTTGCTGAACTGGGTGCCCGGGTTATTGCTACTGGCGATAAGCCGGATGGCTTGAATATAAACTTTAAATGCGGTACAACCGATCCAGATGTTTTAATCGCTCGTGTTAAAGCTGAAGGCGCAGATTTGGGTATTGCCTTTGATGGTGATGGCGACCGCGTATTGATGGTCGATCACCAGGGTGGTGTGGTTGATGGTGATGAGCTGCTATACCTTATTGCTCGTTCTCGTTTAAGTGAGGGTGAGAATGTAGGCGGTGTTGTTGGCACATTGATGTCAAATCTGGGCATGGAGCTGGCAGTAAAAGAGTTGGGTCTGGGTTTTGCGCGTAGTCAGGTCGGTGACCGCTATGTATTAGAAACCATGAATCAAAAAGGCTGGGTTTTAGGTGGTGAATCTTCAGGTCATATTATTTGTCTGGATAGAACCACTACAGGTGATGGCATTGTTTCCGCGCTACAGGTACTGGCTTATCTGGTCAAAGCAAACATGACTTTACAAGAAGCCATGTCCGGCATGAAAAAATTCCCGCAGATAATGATTAATGTGCCGTTGAAACTATCGGGAGATACTGACCCAATGCAGTCATCAGCAGTACAGAACTCAGTGAAGCAGGCTGAAACTAAACTTAATGGGCGGGGGCGCATATTACTAAGACCGTCAGGTACCGAACCATTAATTCGGGTTATGGTTGAAGGCGAGGACGAACACCTTGTTTCACAATTGGCAAATGATATAGCTGTTCAGGTAGCTCAAGTTACGGAAATCACTTAGGCGTTACCATATTGTTGCCATCCTGCCAGTTATTTTTAT
>CAZYCY010000045.1:0-10867 GCA_964646145.1 uncultured Thiotrichaceae bacterium | reverse complement strand
GCATGAGCATTTTGCCTGTGCAGAAAAATAGAAGTGTTTCGAGATGCTAACCGCCGATCACGAAATCAAAACCGCCGCGCCGACCAATATCGTTATTTTCGGTGTTACCGGCGACCTGAGCAAACGTAAATTAATGCCGGCACTGGTGCGCATGTTGTGCTGTGGTCTGGTGCACAGTGATAGCAAAATAATCGGCGTGGTCAATAATCGCACTGAGCAGGTCTGGCTTAAACTGGTTCGTGAGGGCATGCAGGAATTTTCACCTGAGATTGTTGCCGACGAAGACAAGTGGAAAAAGTTTCGTTCTCGTTTAATAATGGTGCCAGGCGATCTGGGCGATGAAACTACTTATCAGCGGCTTGCCGATGCACTGGTCATGCTTGATGGCAAAAAAAATGCCATGTTCTACTGCGCAATTCCCCCTGACTGGTATGGTAGAGTCGCTGAAGGCTTGAGTCAGGCAGGGCTGACCAGCGAAGAAGAAGGTTATCGTCGCCTGGTTATCGAAAAACCCTTTGGTCATAATCTGGCAACTGCGCGTGCGTTAAATAAAGAGCTACAGTCAGTATTTGAAGAAGATCAAATCTATCGCATCGATCACTATCTTGGTAAAGAAAGTGTGCAGAATTTGCTGGTCTATCGTTTTGCCAACACTATTATGGAACCATTGTGGAATCGCAACTATATCGACCATATACAAATATCAACCGCCGAAACACTGGGTGTCGAGTACCGCGCTAAATACTACGAAAAGTCGGGGGCATTGCGCGATATGATTCAAAGCCATTTGATGCAGATGATGACACTGGTAGCCATGGAGCCACCGGTTGAGTTTACCGCAGATGCCGTTCGTGATGAAAAAATGAAAGTGCTACGTGCCATACGCAGCATTAAGCCGGAACAGATAAAAATACAAACCGTGTCAGCACAATATGCATCGGGTTGCCTTGATGGTGAATCGTTACCTGCCTATGTATCGGAAGAAAATGTATCACCGGATTCGTCAACAGAAACCTTTGCCGCAGTACGTTTCTACATCGATAATTGGCGCTGGCAGGGTGTGCCGTTTATTCTCTGGACGGGAAAACGCTTACCGTCAAAAGCCGCAGAGGTATTGATTCGCTTTCGCAAACCGCCATTTAATTTATTTGATAGCCATGCCTCAGTTCCTGCTGCCAACGAGTTGATATTTCGATTGCAGCCAGAAGGTGGTGTGGTATTACGTCTCAACGCCAAAAAACCGGGATTGACCACGGATAACGAAGAAATGCTGATGCGCGCGCCTTATGCTGGTGATGCAGAAGAAGTTGCCGATGCCTATGAAATACTGATGCATGACGTACTCATTGGTGATGGCACCTTGTTTTCACGTGCTGACGAAGTTGAAGCTTCATGGGAAATTGTCGAGCCGATTCTTGAAACATGGAAAAATCAGGTTTCAATTGAACGCTATCGGGCAGGTAGCTGGAACATTCCTGCGATGGACGAACTGACCAAAGATTGTGTTGGTGGCTGGCACAAACCAGATTTCACCAATAAAATTTACCTGTGCAACGATAACTCAACCACTATGGACTGAAAGTCGTTTTCCTTAACTGGACACTGAATATCATAAACCAGATAAATATCACCATGAAGCGCATGAAGAACATGAAGTTGTAACTTCTCAATAAGCCAGGGCAACATCAATGCTAGTAAGTTAGCTATAAAATTTGGGAATATCGTCATTCCGGCAGTCTTTTAGCCGGAATCTAGTATTTAAGAACATAGATTCCGGCTAAAAGACTGCCGGAATGACGTTGCATTAGCTTAACTTAGTCTCAAAATGCGATACTGCCCCGACTTATTGAGAAGTTACATGAAGTTCTTATACCTTCATGTTCTTCATGCGCTTCATGGTGAATTGAAAACATAGAAGCCTATGAAAACAATATCAATGCCCACTAAAAAATGTGTAGCAGCTAAAGCCTTGCACTAAAGTGCATCGTTTTGACTAGTGAACTGAGACCAATAAATATTGTGAAAAAATTCAACGTCTATGCAAACCCTGAAGCCGTTGCCCAGGCAGCCGCTGATTATCTTTTTCAGCAGATAACAAATTGCGTCAAAAAAAAAGGCTTATGCCATGTGGTGTTACCCGGTGGCAGCACACCCGCGCGCTGCCTGGAACTGCTCGCAGAACAACTATTGCCTTGGGAAAATATCCACTGGTATCCAGGCGATGAGCGTTGTTACCAAGTCGGACATGCCGAGCGCAACGACACCATGATTAATGCCAAATTATTTTCACAACAGCAAGATGTAGTTAAAAATTTTCATCCCATACCGGCTGAACTTGATCCGGAGCAGGGCGCGCAAGCCTATTCTGCTTTGCTTGATGCAACAGCAGGCATGGACATCGTCGTGTTGGGTATGGGTGAAGACGGGCACACTGCAAGTCTGTTTCCTGGTAACGTTGCACTTGATGATCGGCGTAGTGCCGTACCCGTATACGACGCACCCAAGCCGCCATTGAAGCGTATATCACTTAGCTTAAATACGCTCAGGAATGCCGGTGAGAGCATAGTAATTGCTACCGGCGGTAGCAAACGTGAAGCACTGAAAAAACTGAAAGAGGGTATCGCCCTGCCAGTAGGACTGATAGAAGCTGATGTCTGGTTTGTCGATGAAGCAGCAGTGCATGGATTAGGGTAGTATCCGCCACCATATTATTTATTCAGTCAACCTATGTTAAAGATACACAACAGCCAGACCAGAAAGAAAGAAGTTTTCAAACCGATAGAGCCCGGCAAAGTAAAAATGTACGTCTGTGGCATGACGGTTTACGATTTATGTCATTTGGGGCATGCGCGGGTGTTGGTGGTGTTTGATGCGGTGACACGTTACCTTCGCTACAGTGGCTATGAGGTGACGTATGTGCGTAACATTACCGATATTGATGACAAAATCATCAACCGTGCCAATGAGAATGGTGAAAATTTTTCTGTTTTAACCGAGCGTTTTATCCAGGCAATGCATGAAGATGCAGCGCAGTTGGGTGTGTTAGTGCCCGATGAAGAGCCACGGGCAACTGCGTCTATGCCTGCTATTATCAGCATGGTACAAACCTTGATTGATAAGGGCTTTGCCTATACGGTAAAAACTGATGATGGTCACGGCGATGTGTATTACGATGTCAGTGCCTTTGCTGGATACGGTAAATTGTCCGGCAAAAAACTGGACGACTTACGCGCTGGAGAGCGTGTAGCAGTTGATGAGCGAAAACACGATCCGCTGGATTTTGTACTGTGGAAAGCAGCAAAACCGGGTGAGCCATCCTGGGGTTCACCCTGGGGTAAAGGCCGTCCTGGTTGGCATATCGAATGCTCGGCGATGTCTACCTGCTGCCTGGGGAATCATTTTGATATCCATGGTGGTGGTCAGGATTTACAGTTCCCGCACCATGAGAATGAAATAGCACAATCAGAAGCAGCGACAGGCGAAACCTTCGTTAATTTATGGATGCACAACGGTTTTGTGCGCATCAATGACGAGAAAATGTCCAAATCGTTAAAAAACTTTTTCACTGTGCGTGAAATTCTAAAACTATATAAAGGTGAAGAAATTCGTTATTTTGTACTCGCTAGTCAGTACCGCAGCCCGTTAAATTACTCAGACCAGTTGCTGGATAACGCACGAACAGCATTATCACGCTTATACAATACCTTACGTGGTTTAGAGATACCAGTAAGCAGCGATGAAAATGATCCTGCAATAGAAAAATTCAAGCAGGTGATGGACGATGATTTTAATACGCCCGAAGCATTGGCGGTATTGTTTGACCTGGCAAATCAGGTCAACCGATTGCGAGATAGCAACGAAAATGCAGCGACTCAAAAAGCCGCCGTACTTAAAAAACTGGCTAATGTATTAGGCTTACTGGAAGCAGATGCTGAACAGTTTTTGCATGCTGGAGCAGGGAAAAGTGAGGGTGACGACAATATTAATGTCTTGATTGAAGCCAGAAACACAGCCAGAGAAAATAAAGACTGGGCAGCAGCAGACCGTATACGTGATGAACTCGATGCCATGGGTGTTGTGCTGGAAGATAAGGATGGAAAGACCGTCTGGCGTCGCTCTTAGAGCAACGCAATGAATAACCTGCGTCCTGACCTCATAATAATGCTGAGTTAAATGCAGAGGCATGATCCTAGAAAAATCAGTTGGATCACGAAAGTTCACGCAATCCATTGACGCACCTGGCAAATCAGAAAAATCGCTTATCACCAATAAGGTGACTACGCGTTTTTCCGATTCACCATGCACGCCAATGGCTTACATGCCTTTTTCGCGCCCAACTGATTTTTCTAGGATGATGAATAATATGCTGGAATTATTTTAACTAATTTGGTTATTTGTGAGAGGTTCGTCTGATTTGAATAAATTAACCTCTTAAAACAGTTGTTTTTAAGAATTATTCATTATTCATTATTCATTGTTTTTCCTGTAAACTCCGCGTCCTACAATTTGAATACATCCCTTGCCCCACCATACAAACTGGGGGGCTTTAACCGAGAGGAAAAACATGCGACATTACGAAATCGTATTTTTGGTGCATCCGGACCAGAGCGAACAGGTACCTGCAATGATCGACCGTTACAAAGCAACGGTTGAGTCGAATGGTGGTAAAGTTCATCGCTTAGAAGACTGGGGTCGCCGCCAGTTAGCTTATCCAATCAATAAAATTCACAAGGCTCACTATGTGTTATTAAATGTTGAATGTGATCAGGCTGTGCGTGATGAAATTGAAACCGCTTTTCGATTTAACGATGCGGTTATTCGTAGCCTGATTCTAAAGCGTGATGAGGCTGTTACTGATATGTCAGTACTGGCTAAAGCGAAAAATGAAGAAGATACTGCGGATAAAAAGTCAGCGGCAGAACGTGCGGCAAGAGAACGTGCAGCAGAATCGGCGGCTAAGAACAAGTCTACAGAAACAGGGTCGGCAAAAGCTCAAAAAGAGCAAGCAACGGCTAAGAGCAGTGACAATTCAGATGCTGCACCAGCAGCAGAGTAGGGGAAGAAAATGGCAGCTAATTTTAGACGTAAACGTTATTGTCGTTTTACCGCAGAAGGCATTACTGAGGTGGATTACAAAGACCTGGAATTGCTTAAATCTTTTGTTTCAGAAAGTGGCAAAATTGTACCAGCTCGCATTACTGGTACCAAAGCAAAATACCAGCGCAAATTAACTAAAGCAGTGAAAGTTGCACGCTATCTTGCGCTTATCCCATATACAGACGATCATAAATAATAATTGAGAATATGGAAAAACAATTGAGAATTGAGAATTGTGGTGATTTTGGCTTGTTCTTTTGTTTTCACCAGCCGCGCTTCTTTTTGTAAGCGTTTTATTAAACACCAGTGTGGCGTAATGCGTCATTCTGAATTCTCAATTCTTAACTCTCAATCGGTGTTTTAAGTGTTATTTCTGGCAAGGTTTATATTAAAAGGTCAAAGTCAGGCAGCACTGGTTGCTGCATCGATGGCGGCTTTAGGTTTTATAGTACCGCCAGCAGCATGGATTAGCGCGGCAGCAATTGTATTAATGACGCTAGTGCATGGTCATAAAATCGGTTTGATAACCATTGCCTTAGCAGCATTGGGTGTCGCAATTTTTTCATATCTGATTTTTGCCACACCGCAGGTGGCTGTAATCTTTGTCTTGCTAGTCTGGTTGCCGGTCTGGTTGATGGCAATGATATTGCGGCAGACCGTGTCACTTGCCTTCAGCCTGCAGATACTGACAGCCATCAGTTTGTTTGCCATAGTGCTTATCTACACGTTGTTCCCGAATTTTGGTGAACTCTGGCGTGAGCCGCTGAATCAGATGGTTGCACAATTAGCGCAGCAGTCAGACCAGCTTAGCCTGGCACAACTGTCTCAGACGCAAGACTGGATTATTGACTTTTTACCCGGATTATTTGCCGGCAGCGTTATGTTTGGCACCATATTAAGCTTGCTTTTAGGTCGCTGGTGGCAAGCCGTACTTTATAATCCAGGTGGGTTTGCTAAAGAGTTTCAGAGTTTGAATCTGGGAAAAGCTACTGCTTTAGTTGCTGTTCTCATTATGTTAATGGCAGTGCTGACAAGCAGTGTGTTTGCAATAGCAATGGTGACGGTTGTTTTTGTCCTGTATGGCGTACAGGCGTTGTCGTTATTGCATGCAGCAATAAACATTCGACAATTGAATGGAACCTGGTTATGGGTTGCATATGTCATCATGTTTTTTGTGCCGCAGTTTCTACTATTGCTTGTTTTAGCCAGTTTGGCAGATCCATGGCTGGATATACGTCAGCGATTAACTAAAAAGGCATGAAGCCAAGTTGAAATAAAAATATGTGGCGAACACTTATGCAGCAATTTATACCCACAATAGTATACAGGGCATCTAAAAATAGAAGTGTGAGTTAGGGAATGCAGAAAATAGTGCATTTTTTATCCAAAAAGGAGGAGAATAGTGCGCTATTTAACGATTATCCAGGAGTGAAAAACTGCTGTTTTATGCGTCTCCATCCTTTGGTTCGTAAACGCCACGTCCGTGTGGCACTGCTCATAAATCGTGCTTCTATTTTTAGAAATGCCCTACATATATAAAATTTAAAACATGAGGTTAAAAAGATGGAAGTCATCTTATTTGAAAAAATTGATCGTTTAGGCGGTATTGGTGATCTGGTTAATGTAAAAGCCGGTTTTGCACGTAACTTTCTACTACCTCAGGGTAAAGCGAAAGCAGCGACAGACGCTAACAAAGCAGAAATTGAATCACGACGTGCCGAGTTTGAAAAACTGGCAGAAGATGCACTGTCATCCGCTAAAAAACGTCGTGAAAGTATTGAAGCATTGAGCATTGAAATTACCGCCAGGTCTGGCACTGAAGGTAAATTATTCGGTTCGATCGGTAATGCTGATATTGCCAATGCCGTATCACAAGCAGGTGTGGATGTTGAAAAACGTGAGGTTCGTCTGCCAGACGGTCCTCTTCGTCAGGCTGGTGAATACGAAGTCACATTGCACTTACATGCAGAAATTAATGCGGTAGTTAAAGTGACGATTGTTGGTGAAGAAGACGCTTAGGACTCAGGATCAAATAACTTACGAAACTTAACTTGCCTTTTTGCTCCAGCTTGAATGATCTCAAATCGTTGCGTAGCGCAACTATGCGCCTTTTGAGATCATCCAATCTGAAACAAAAATTCGGCGTTAAGTTCCGCATCTTATTTAATCCTGAGTCCTTAACCTATTTTGATTGCTTGCTTCTGGAAGACCTGTATTTATGCAGGCCTTTTTTTACATTATTTTTTTAAAGTCTCTATTTCACCGCAATCTCTCTATTCTTGGGCTTGTGAGCGGTACATTCGTGTGCCACTGCTCCATCCTTAGGTTCGTGAACGGCACGTCCATGTGCCACTGCTCATGCAAAAGTCTCTAAAAATACCTTTCGTTAATCGTCTGCTGTCTTTATAATCAAAGCTACATTCAACAGGCTTCACAGGTTTATTTATGTCAGAAACTGCACCATTCCCCGGCGCTGACTCCATGTATGATGGGCAGACTAGTAACTTGCGTGTACCGCCGCACTCGATAGAAGCTGAGCAGGCAGTGATTGGAGGCTTGCTGCTGGACAATCGTGCCTGGGAAAATATTGCTGATAAGTTGCTTGATGAAGATTTTTATCGCTTTGACCATCGTCTGTTGTTTTCCGCTATTCGTGAGCTGGAATCACGAAATGATCCTTTTGATGCGGTTACCTTGTCGCAGTGTTTACAGAAAAATGACCAGCTTGAGCAGGCGGGTGGTCTATTATATTTAGGTCGTCTTGCCAAGGATACGCCCAGTGCCGCTAACATTGTGGCATACGCCAACATCGTACGTGAAAAATCGGTATTGCGTCAGCTTATCGCGGTGGGTACGGATATTAGCAGTAGCGGTTATTTGCCTGAAGGACGCGACAGTAAAGAGCTGCTGGATGATGCAGAGAAAAAAGTTTTTCATATTGCCGAGCAGGGCGCGCGCGGTGAAGGTGGTTTCCAGGATATGAAAGCCCTGCTGTCAAAAACGGTCGATAAAATCGACCACTTGTTCAACAGTGATGGTGGTATAACAGGAGTTGCCACTGGTTTTGACAAGTTTGATGAGATGACTACCGGTTTGCAGGAAGCCGATCTGGTGATTGTTGCCGGTCGTCCGTCAATGGGAAAAACCACCTTTGCAATGAATATTGTGGAAAATGCAGCAATAGGTGAAAAACTCCCTGTGGCTGTGTTCAGTATGGAGATGCCAGGAGATTCACTGGCGATGCGTATGATCTCTTCACTGGGGCGGGTTGACCAACATCATATTCGTACCGGTAAACTCACTGATGAAGACTGGGCACGTATTACCTCAGCCATTCACATTCTGTCTGAAGCCAAGATTTTTATTGATGACACACCCGCTTTATCGCCCAATGAAATCAGGGCGCGGGCGCGGCGTTTAAAACGTCAGCATGGTCTGGGCTTGGTTGTCATTGATTATTTGCAGTTGATGCAGGTACACGGCAGCAGTGAAAATCGGGCAACCGAAATTTCTGAAATTTCACGCAGTTTAAAAGCCATGGCGAAAGAATTGAAAGTGCCGGTCATTGCTTTATCCCAGTTAAATCGTAGTCTGGAGCAACGTCCGGATAAACGTCCGGTGATGTCCGACCTTCGTGAATCAGGGGCGATTGAACAGGATGCGGATATCATTGTATTTATTTATCGTGACGAAGTGTACAACGACGACAGCCCGCAAAAAGGAGTGGCCGAAATCATCATCGCCAAACAACGCAATGGTCCCATCGGTAAATCTCTGCTTACCTTTCTGGGAAAATACACTAAATTTGAAAATTATGTTCCTGAAATGTATAATAATGACGGTTTTGAATGAGCGAGTCGACTGCAGTCAATGTAAGCAGAAGCGATGTTAATAAGGTTATTGCTAACAGAAGTTTGCGTCGTTCCACTGTAGTAATAAAGGCGGATGCCTTGTCTCATAACCTGAGTAAGGTTCGCGAGTATGCGCCAAACTGTCAAATAATGGCAGTGATAAAAGCCAATGCTTATGGTCATGGTTTGCTGACGGCTGCACAACAGCTTAATGATGCTGATATGTTTGCAGTTGCCATGCCGGAAGAGGCCTATGCTTTAAGAGCGGATGGTTGCGACAAGCCCATCCTTGTGTTGCATGGTTTTTTTGATGAGGCTGAACTTGAGAGATTCTCGGCACTAAAGTTATCAACAGTGGTGCATCAGTACCGGCAGCAAAAGCTATTGCTAAAACATACTATCTCACCAGCAATTGATGTTTGGATAAAAGTTGATACTGGAATGCATAGACTGGGTATTTCTCCAGATGAAATGGATGATTATTTTGGTCAATGTCGAAACTCTAATAATGTAAATAATGTGTTTTTGATGAGTCATTTTGCAAATGCAGATGATGCTAGTAATTCGTTAAATAATAAACAGTTAGAAAGATTTATTAATGTAACGAATGATATAGATGTCGATTGCAGCATGGCTAACTCTGCTGCCATAATGCGCTTGCCTAAAAGTCATTTCGAAATAGTCCGCCCGGGCATCATGTTATACGGCTCATCTCCATTTGCAGATGCCTCTGCTGCCGATTTAGGCTTGCTGCCGGTGATGCAATTTGAGTCGATACTGATTGACATAAAAAAAGTTAAAGCTGGCGAATCCATCGGTTATGGCAGCACCTATACAGCCGATAAAGATATCACCATGGGTGTGGTTGCTGTTGGTTATGGTGACGGCTACCCGCGCCATGCCAGAAACGGTACACCGGTATGGCTTAATCAACAACGTAGTATCTTGCTGGGGAGAGTATCAATGGATAGCCTGTGCATTGACCTGACCGGGCTGGATGCTGATATTGGCGACTCTGTGGTGCTTTGGGGAGAAGAATTAAGTGTTGATGAGGTTGCGCAGTTTAGCAACACCATTGCATATGAATTGTTGTGCAATACAGGAGCAAATTTTTTGCAGGGATAAATAACAGACGGACAATGCCATAGCCATGATTTTGCATTAAAATTGGTCTACTCTTTGATAATAAAAAAAGTAACTGCTCAGCGTATTATCTCATTAAAGATGCAGGTTATTGATTTTTCAGGCCACCGTAAATACGTCCCCATGGTTACCAAAGCGGGGCTTGATGGTAGCAATCCATGCTACCGACAGTCTCAAAACGTTAGCCCTTACAAGGAGATCAATACATGAAATTATTCACACAAAATTTATTTGCCGTTCTGCTTCTGTTATCAATATCGACCTATGCTATTGCCGAAAATGATCTTGCCAGAGAAAACGCAATGCTTTCGCAACTTATGGACGCCATATCTCAAAATGATTATGAGGCATTTATATCTAATGGCACTCATCAGTTTAAAAGCGGCCTTACAAAACAAGCTTTTAGTTCCGTAGTAAAGCAAGTTGGTAATCTTATACGAAGCGGGTATAACGCAGAATATTTAACCCGTCTTAACCAAGGTGGTAATAAGGTGCATTTGTGGAAGATCAGTTATGATAAAAGTAATGAAAACACGTTGGCAAAATTAACCGTTATTGAAAATAAGGTAGCAGGGTTTTGGCTTCAATAATTAAGGCATACAAGGCAAATGCACTCGGGCAGTTAGAAAGTGTCGCGCAAGAGACGCGCAACCCTTTTAACCGCCGGTGATTTGCGACGATAGATTGCCCCAGCTTATTGAGAAGTTACAAAAAATAGGTTAAATTTGCATTTTTTGTGGCTAAAACATTGGGTTGCATGTCGCAATAAAATTATA
>CAZYCY010000044.1:0-10896 GCA_964646145.1 uncultured Thiotrichaceae bacterium | reverse complement strand
TGTTTTTTTAATTATTTTGCGATTGCCACGGGTTATTGAGAAGTTACGATAGTTCTTTACAAACAACTGAATTATATCATGTTTTAGGAAATCGCTTTTTCATGTGTACCATATTCAGGTTAGGTTTTTAGCTGCTTTTGGCTTCCTGTAATCGTTTTATGGCGTTTTCTTAGGTAAGTTTTTATCATACAAACGAGAAACTTTAGCCATGACTCAATAAGTATTTATCGGTAAGATACCCCCCATGAGCATCAACATACAATTTTTTGCCAGTTTGCGTGAGCAGACTGGTCAGTCGCAAATCACCCTGGCTTACGACACACAACTGAACGTGAGGGCTGTGTGGGCGCAGGCAACCGATAACATGGAAATGCCCGATAACACCTTATGCGCCATCAATATGGAATACGTTAAAGCCGATACTCTGCTTAATGATGGCGACGAAGTGGCTTTTTTCCCACCTGTGACCGGCGGCTAAAACACCATGCCTGCCATACTACTAGCTAAAAGTTTTAATCCCTGGGACGAAATTCAGCGTTATCAGAACGAGTATCTGCAGTCCGGTCATTATGGTGCCACAGCCAATTTTGTTGGCACCATGCGAGACTTCAACATCAATGAATCCGTCAGCCACATGACACTGGAACATTACCCTGCCATGACGCAGCATTTTCTGGATCAACTGTGCGAGCGATGCAACACACAATATTCGCTAGATGATTGTTTAATCATCCACCGCTTCGGCGACATCCTTCCTGGTGAGCCGATTGTGCTCACCGCCGCATGGTCAGCACACCGCGCACAGGCTTTTGATGCCTGCCGGTTTTTAATGGAAGAGTTAAAAGCGAATGCACCATTCTGGAAAAAAGAAGTAACGGGAACGGGTGAACGTTGGGTACACAACGATATAACCTAACATGCCTCTGCATTTAACTCAGCACAGCACCATGGTCAGGACGCAGGTTATTGATTTCTCCGTCCTTTGGTTCGTGAACGGCACATCCTTGTGCCACTACTCAGACATCTGTAGCATGGATGCTACAGTAGAGCGCCAGGTAAGCAAACATGGGGGATGTATTCACAGCGACCTGAAAAATCAATAACCTGCGTCCTGACCTCATAATAATGCTGAGTTAAATGCAGAGGCATGTAATCTAATGAATAGTGAATTTTAAAGCCAGCAGAAATTATAATCACTGTCTTTTTACTTTTGTTTTTCACTATTCACTGTTATCTATTCACTGCTTTACTGTATAAGAATAAATAAAGCTGACTGCCCACGCTGTACGTTAAACAGAATTTGCTTATCATCAGGTTTTACTATTTCCTTTAAATTACTCAGGGTTTTAACCGGAGTCCGATTCACTGACAGTATTAAGTCGCCTTTTCGCAGTTGCGCGTTCCATGCGGCACTGCCGCGAACCACCTCGGCCACTACCAGGTAAGTTTCACCAGCTTCAGCAAGGCTTTCGATTACCGCACCAGCTAATTTTTTATTGAGTTTTTCACCAGCTATCGATTGTTCGTCCCTATCCTGTATGTAGGCAACAAGTTGTTTTTTATCACCATCACGTAGCACAGTAATATCCATTCTCGCACCCACGCGCATTAAACCCACCATATTACGCATTGCGGACGCGTTTCTCACTGCTACGCCATTAATATCAACCACTACATCGCCCGCTTTCAAACCAGCTTTGCTGGCGGCAGAATCTTCCACCACCTGTGAGATAACCACACCCTGGTGCATATCAAGACCAAAAGCACGAGCCAGATCCGGAGTCAAATTCTGCATAATAACACCCAGCAAACCGCGCCGGACTTCACCATATTCAATCAATTGAGCGGTTAGTTCACGCACCATATTAATTGGAATCGCAAAGCCAATACCAATATTACCTGCACCTCTTCCTGCCGCTAATATCGCGGTATTAATACCTACCAGCTCACCACGCAAATTAACCAGCGCGCCACCCGAGTTACCAGGATTAATTGATGCATCGGTTTGAATAAAATCTTCGAAACCTTCAATACCTAAGCCTGTTCTGCCCAAGCCACTGACAATGCCTGAAGTGACGGTTTGACCTAAACCAAACGGGTTGCCAATGGCGACCACGAAATCACCAACGCGCAACTCAGCTGAGTCGGCAAAAGCAATATGGGTAAGGTTATCGTGCTCAATTTTTAAAATAGCCAGATCAGCTTCTGGG
The DNA here is from genome assembly GCA_964646145.1 of uncultured Thiotrichaceae bacterium. Taxonomy (GTDB): domain Bacteria; phylum Pseudomonadota; class Gammaproteobacteria; order SZUA-229; family SZUA-229. Next base: position 8,686 of record CAZYCY010000044.1, on the reverse strand, counting down.
TCTGAGCCGACAATGGTTGCAATCAATTGCTGACCATCATGCAGGGTTACTGAAATTTCTTCAGCCTTATCAATCACGTGATGATTGGTGACGATATAACCAGCATCGGCATCAATGATAACACCTGAACCGAGACTGCTGATCTGTTTTCTATGGGGAGAACTTTCAGGTGCCCTGAAAAAATGCCTGAATATAGGATCATCCAGTAATGAGTGCCTTGACACATCAACAGAACCACGGGTAGCAATATTCACTACTGCGGGACGGGTTTTTTCTATCATTGGAGCCAGACTTGGCAATGGCTGACCGTCAACAAAAACGGGCAGCACAGCAACTGCCACCGAACTCATGGTTGAAGTAAAAACAACGGTAATAAATAGTAGTGTTGCTGAAAGAAAAGGTCTGGTTGCAAACATATATGGCTCCTGAAAATTAATGCTCTTATACTATTCCACATGGACACGCAAACCACATGTTAGTTCATGCATAATATAACGCTATTAAAGCACTTTACAAGGTTACTTGATGTTGTCTAGCCGAACTGATAGATTCAGCCACATTAAAACAACCGGATATAAATTATGTTCAATTTCAACCGTCCAAGTATCACTCGTCTAACCAGCATCATCATTATTTCATCTGCTCTTGTTGCCTGTAGCAATGATGACGATGGCAACGACACACTAGCGTTAGAAACATTACAGCAAAAAGCCAGTTACAGTTATGGTGTTGATATTGCTATGCAATTAAAAAAACAGGGCATTGAACTTGACGTAAACGCTCTCAATCGAGGTCTTTCTGATGTTTTTAACAATGTTGAGCTGGCATTAAGTGATGATGAACGTTTACAGGCCCAAACAACATTTCAAACTATATTACGAGATTCAATCATTAAAAAGCAGGCAGAGGCGGCAACAAAAAACTTGATCGAAGGTAAAACCTTCCTTGAGGCGAACGCTAAAAAGCCTGGTGTCATAACCACAGAAAGTGGTCTACAATATAAAATCCTGGTAACGGGTGATGGTAAACAACCTAAAGCCAGCGACACTGTAATCACACATTATGTTGGAACTTTGATTGACGGACGTGAATTTGATAGCTCTATCAAACGCAGCACACCCGCATCTTTCCCGGTTGAAGGCGTCATCAAAGGCTGGACCGAGGCATTGCAGCTAATGCATGTTGGCGATAAATGGCAGTTATTTATCCCTTCCGAACTGGCTTATGGCGCAACTCAGCGTAGCGAGTTGATTCAGGCGAACTCAACTTTAGTTTTCGAACTTGAATTGCTTGGGATAAAAGAAGAACCCCAGCTGTAAGTTATTTTTCTAATCCAGGTGATTAACCACCGACTTGAAGGCATGGTCAAATACAGAGTGACCCATAATCACTTTTGTCGTCTCATTTGCTACTTCTTTATTAAACTCATCAAAGGATTTTTCGGTAACCAATTCACCTTTGTGATTAACAAACATTAAGTTTGCATCTTCAGCAATAATGACCGACAACTTGCAGCGTCTGATTTCTTTATCTTCACCCATATAAACCTGAAACCACATACCGGGCATAACATTAGCCGGCACATCCTGTTTCTCCTCGGTAACATCAAAGACAGGGGGCTCTTCTACCGGAGCTGCATGACTGATAACTTCTTCAGCAATGCTGACTTCTTCTGTACTAAAGTTGGCATCATCAATATGAGACTGTAAAGCTTCTTTATATGCAGCCATAACATTTTGAACATCTTTTTTTGATTTGCTGGTGATATTCAAATAGCTTTCTGTTTGCGCTAACAGATCTTCTTTTTTAGCCACTAATTTTGCTAGCTGTTCTGGCGAGGCAATGGCTTGAACACTGTCTACTATGTGCCGCAAAGTTAGGACTAAATTTATCCATTCGTTATTATCTTTACCATTTTTCAGGTAATGGTTAAACATTAATGTTGGCCAACGCTTGAGTATGAGCGAGTGTACGGCCTCCGGTAAACTTTTACCTATGGTTGTAACACGTAAAGTTTTCAGTACGGTAGAACGTGCATGTTTGTGTAATAATTGTCGTTGTTCTTCCTCTTCAATGCGGCGAGCAGTGACGTCCTGCTCCTCAATGATGGTATTGAGGTTTGCCAGCGCACTCTGAAATATCTCAGAATTTGAGTCGTACTCAGCCAATATACTGGAAATAATTTTATTCAGCTTTTTGTACATCTCATCACTGTGTTGAGTGATGCCAGCGCCAGCATCTGCAATGGCATCAAGCAACACACGTGCTGGGTGATCATCGTAGATAAAGAACTCCTGATCAGCCATTGATGCTTTAATAATGGGAATTTGCAGCCGCAACAGCAGCATTTTAATGGCATCTGAAAGCTCTTCATCATCAGCAATAGCATCAAAAATCAGTTCAATAAGATCAATGGTTTTTTCGGCGGTTTTATTGATGCCTTTGGTGATAGCACCACCGGAGGTTTTTGCAATCTCTGCAAGCACAGCCTGCTTAATGGCTTCGGCATCAATCCGCGCCTCTGCCGACTGAGTAAATTGTGGCAGCTGTTGAATACTGGATAAGGCGCGGATAATATCCTGGTGACCAAAGTTTTGCGCAGTGGTTTCAGGAAAAAAATCACTGTGAACCGCAGATGAGCTGCCTGCATTACCAGGAATAAAGGGCATGCCACCGATATAGTTCCCTAAAACACGACCTACCTGGTTTGCAGGCATACCAGCGGTATAGTGCTGGTACTCAGAGTAAGCAGTAGCACCTCTGTCTGCATAACTGGCAACTTCCGGATTACCTCCCATGCCTCTACCGACTGATGATGACTGCGGCAGCCGTTGCCTGGCATTATGGTAACCACCGCCAGGTGCAGCGGTCATCGCAAAACCACCAATGTTATTGCCACTCATTCCGCTGCCCGGCATGCCCAAATAACTTGCTTCCTGGTAACCAGTACCGGCAAAATCATTGTGCTGATCTTTTTCTGGATTTGTCTCAGTACCAGGTCGAAGCTGAGACCTTGGTCGTGCGTACGATGGTTGTTGCTTGTGTCTGTGCAGCTTGATTTGTGGCAAAATGCCAGCATCGATCAGGCGATTGTTGATGGAATCATATAAAGCATCAAGATTATTGACGACTTCAATTTCAAACATACTAAACAATATTTTTTTATTGATATTGTCGAAATCATCACTCAACGCATCATTAAATACCTGGCAAAAGCGGCTTGGCAGAAGCGCATCTTTAGTGAAAATGGTCGTTGTTTTAAGCGCCAGATATTCCAGTCGTGCTTCAAGGTGCTGCAACTGCTCACGGTATTTCGAGGCTGCACGTTCACCAATACTTTTTACCAGCACAATACCTTCCATTTCATTCTGCCCAACCAGGCTTAATTCGTCATCTTCTTCGCTTTTGTGCTGTGCCTGGTTAGCTTCAAACTCTTCCGCAGGTAGCAGAAGCTCTCTCACTTGATGATCAAATGTACTGGCAATAGAGGGCTTCAAGGCTTGTAACTGTTTTCTTAACTCAAAATAACGAGTGCTATCTTTATTGTTAGCAGCCGACTCAGACATACCAAGTAGATTGTCCTGTGCTAAATTCAGTAGCTTCGACATCAGATCAGCCAAACGCGTTGTCAGGTTGTTGCGTATATCAACAACCAACTTGTCATATACGCTGATTTTATATTCTAAATTTTTGTTATTTTGACTCATGAAAAAGTGTTTCCATATACTCTTGATAGCAACTATTAAGTAGATTCTAATGCCCTAACCCCTGCATAGAAACACGATGCTAGCACAACTCTTTGAAAAATTGATTATATTTAAATATTTCGCCGAACCTGTGGGTGTGACTGCATATTTAAAAATACTATATTTTTCAAATAGTTGCACTATAATTCGCGTTTCTATGCAGAAATCAGGGCAAGACTACTACAGTGGTAGATTATAGCTTTTACCATGAAAATACTGCAACATAAAAAATAAAAAACTCGGTCGCAAGCGAGCCGAGTTTTAAAACAAACCAAGCTGCCTTGGTCTGTCTTCCTTCTTCTCATATTCTGCGAGCTGACTCCGTACGTAAGCCCTAATCACTTCCTCGTTAGCATTTCCTATCCAAACAAAATACTACATCAACCGATATGCATGATGCGTATTCTTTTGTAACTCCATAAGCTGGACACCTCACAATGGGAAAAACACCCCATTGTAAGCTATCCAGCCCGGGGGCAAGCCACCCGAGATTTACGCTTTGCGGTTAAGTTTCGTAAGTTATTTGATCCTGAGTCCTAAGCATTAGCATGAGAACTTATGTCTTGTAAAACCTTCATGCACTTTATGCGCTTCATGGTAAAACTCTTTAATATTTTTTACCATGAAGCACATAAAGTGCATGAAGGAAAAATATAGATTTCAACGCAAACACAGCAAACAGCAATATTAGTAACATGAACAATTTATGTATGGCAGATAAATCTGACCGCCTAAAGGCGGTGGTTTTAACCTTACGAATGGAAAATAAAATATTTGCAACTGCATGATAAGCAACTATGCTTCTATATGGGATTCTATGAATAGAAATACCCCTTAAATGTTACAGGAGATTCTGGCTCATGAGCGAGCAAGTTACTGAAAAGCCGAAAATATTAGTGGTCGATGATTCAAAAGTGATTCGGCATGCGGCTAAAAAAATGTTGTCCAACGACTATGAAGTTCATCTGGCTGAAGATGGCCTGATCGCCTGGGAAATATTACAGAAAGAGAATGCTATTTCTATCGTATTTACAGATTTAAATATGCCAAACCTAAATGGTATGGAGCTGTTAAGCCATATACGTAGCGCAAGCACAGAACATGTTGCCACCTTGCCGGTGGTGATTATGACCGGAAACGAAGATTCCGAATCAACAAAACAACAAATCTTTGACGCTGGCGCAACCGATTTTGTTACTAAACCATTTGCACCAATCCATTTACTTAGCCGTGCTAAAACTCATATACGATTAAACCGGGAACTGGCTAAGTTAGAAAAGAAATCAGGGTATGACAAACTCACCGGTCTGTACAATGTCAATTCATTACAGAAGCAGGGCGCAAAAGCTATTTCATTTGCCAGTCGACACAAGCTGTCTATCAGTACAGTGTTACTTGAAATCACCGACTCACAGAAATATTTTTTAAATCATAACAAAAGAATTGCCCAACATATCATTAAAACCGTTGGCATTCGCCTGCAGCAAGGGCTGCGAGATGAGGATATTATCGCACGAATAGGTATTGCAAAATACGCGCTGGTACTGCCGATGACTGGAAAAAAGACAACAGCAGCTGTCATTAACCGCATTTGCAAAAAGATTAATAAACTTGTTTTTGATACAGGTAAAGAAAAAATTCGGGTAAATTTAGTCGCTGGCTATACATCCCCTGATTTAATTGATGTTAATATTTTTAGCGATATGCTAAAACAAGCTGATCACGCCCTGCAACAAGCCATTCATTCAACAACAAAACAAGTGGTTTGTTATGGCGAGCAGACAGGTGTAAAAATACCGCCTGAATATATTACAGAGCAGAATATTAAACAGGCGTTTTCATTTATTTTTGCAGGAAATTTTAAACAGATTCCAGAGCAATATTTATCAGCAGTGCATGAACGCCTGTCACCTTTTATGAAATATGCTGCTAAGCAAGTCGATGACAACATCAACAAAGAATCAGGACGATCACATTAATCATGTACTTTTCGAGTAAGCTCATATGACTCAACAATTAAAAACGATTACTGCACTCAAAGCCTGGGAAATCTGCCAACAGGATCCACGTACATTACTCATTGATGTGCGATCGAGTATGGAATATTTATTTGTTGGGCATCCGAAAGGTGCTGTTCACATTCCATGGATAGATGAACCGGACTGGGTGATTAACGACAATTTTGTTACTGAAATCAGAAAACTGGTGCTCGGTGGCTTAAAGAATTCACCTACTGAGGTAGCAATCATTCTAATTTGCCGCAGTGGCAATCGATCAGATGACGCTGGCAAGGTGCTGGCTAAAGCAGGCATAGAAAATGTGTACCACATTGACGAAGGTTTTGAAGGCAAGCTTGATGACAACCATCAACGGAGCACAGTAGGCGGCTGGCGTTTTCATCAGCTGCCATGGGAGCAATGCTGAAAAGCAGTGCAGCAAATATACTCTTCGCACTCAAGAATACCCTGAACACAACCTATTTGGTCGCCGGGTTAATAATAATGAAAAAAACTGAAAACCAGTGGAAACAGCAACTAAGTGATGAGCAATATCGCATCACACGCCAGGCTGGCACCGAACCAGCATTCTCAGGGAAGTACTATAATAATACAAAAACAGGGATCTATCACTGTGTTTGCTGTGGAGAGCTGCTATTTTCTTCGACTGAAAAATATGACTCAGGTTCAGGCTGGCCCAGTTTTTATCAGCCCAAAGATGGTACTGTGTTAGAAGAAATTAAAGATTCTACACACGGCATGATTCGTATTGAAGTACGCTGCCCTAAATGTAAAGCACATCTGGGGCATGTATTTGAAGATGGGCCGCAACCTACAGGTTTGCGTTATTGCATTAACTCTGCTTCGCTGTATTTTGAGAAAAAAGAAAAACAGATTTCCCGCTAATGCAGGTGAATGAATGGAAAAGATCAACAACTTCTTCCACCACAACCAGCACCAGGTTTTACTGCCTCTATCGTTGCCGATAAAACATATTCTTCCACGCCACGTCCTGGCGCCCAGTCTTTAATAAAATCTTTAGACTCGTCTTTGGCTGCGATATTGATTTGCTCAAATCCACTGTCTTGCAATATAGTCTGTAATTCAATGATTGATGATGCACCAGCCATGCAACCAGAATATAATGCCAGGTCATTTTTCATTTCTTCAGGCAGTTCTGTGCTGGCGACGATATCAGATATTGCCAACCGCCCTCCCGCTTTTAAAACTCTGAAAGCCTCACTAAATACCTGTCGTTTATCAGGTGACAGGTTGATAACACAGTTAGATATAATGACATCAACGGTATCATTCGCCACCGGCATATGCTCAATTTCACCAAGACGAAATTCAACCTGATCGTATTTCCCTTTTAACGCGTTATCTCGTGCTTTTGAAATCATGCTGGGTGTCATATCAACACCAATAACAAGACCAGCTTCACCTGTCTCTGCCGCCGCCAGGAAACAGTCAAAACCTCCACCGCTGCCGAGGTCGAGTATGGTTTCACCCGCTTTAATACTGGCAATGGCACGCGGATTACCGCAACCCAATCCCATATCTGCCCCCTTTGGCACGTTTTCAAGATCATCTTCACTGTAACCTAAACGGGTTGATACCAGCGTGTTGATTGTGGCATCATCAGAAACCCCGCAACAGCTACCCTGCGTTCCGCAACTACTGCCATTGTTGCTGGCCAAGGCGACCTCGGCATAACTTTCGCGCACATTCTGGCGTATTTCGTCTGCCTGTTTTTGTTGTGACGCCTGATCTATTGTCTGCTTTATTGTGTTAGCCATTATTATTCTCTATCTACTTGAGGTTAGGAAAAAAATCATGTAACTGCTTCATTGTATCGGTATTTATTGAACAAACAACCTGTTTACCGTCACGTTTCATGTGAATTAATCCAGCCCGATGAAGTTCTTTTAAATGATGTGATAAGGTTGAAGCAGCAATATCAAGCTGTGAGTCAAGGTCACCAACACAGAAACCAAATATTTCATCACTGGCACAGTCAGAACCCGGAACACAACAATTAATCAGAATATTATATATTTTCAAACGGTGCTCATTTGCCAATGCTTTGAACGCATCAACAAACTGAACGGGAACATTGTTTCTATAATTCGACATATTTAGAATTATAATAATATATAAAAAGAATGCAAGCTTATTGGTACAGAAACTTTTGCACGAGACAGACGTGTAAGCTGGCTATTGACAAGCTTTCTAACGAAAAGCAGGGAAAATTTGGCCGTTTTTACGGTGAATGTATCGTGCAAAGGTCTCTTACAGCATTATACTCTTCGCACTCATGAATACCCCGTTTATAGCACGCATCTTTTCGCCATTGACTACGTTGCAAAGCCTTTCCGTAGCTCACTATTACTGCATTTTTTCGCCTTGCCATTGACAAAAATATACGCACTCTAAACAGGGTATTCATGAGTGCGAAGAGTATATTATGCAGGTATAATTAACCCGTGGACATTTAAACTAGAGGTTACGATGCGCCAGCAATTCACAACTGAAGAAAAACACAAAATAGAAAAAAGGTTGTATGAACTAAAGCAGGAACATCGTGATCTAGATGATGTAATACACCGTTTATTATCGTCGCCTGATGTCGAAGAGTTACAGCTTAAACGCTTTAAAAAGCGCAAACTAAAGCTTAAAGACATTATTTTAAAACTGGAGGACATGCTTATTCCAGATATTCTTGCATAAGCAATGGTTGGCATAAATTTGATGTTTTTAGCTTCTGCTGTGAGCCCGTGTTTTATATTGGCTTTGTAACGACTCAGCCAGTCACTGCGGCCGCGTTAACTGCTAGGAGCTTGTCCGAGAATAGATAACCTACTGCAAATCCCATAGAAACCATAAGGTGAGCTTATCGAAATCGTTAAATATACCCAACTACGCCATATTTTAATAAACTCA
>CAZYCY010000043.1:0-11150 GCA_964646145.1 uncultured Thiotrichaceae bacterium | reverse complement strand
CCGGGCGGCGCGGTCAAGGAATTCTTGCGGGATGGCATTCATAAACACTACTCTTTAAAATGTATTCGATAAAACTGCCATAATACCTGATTTTAAAGGCTACGTTTTACAGAAAAACATTTAACTTCGCGCTCAGCCTCATCAATTAAAGGTATACTGCCAATTTCTATTTGAGCGGGAGCCGTTGTTATGCCCAACACTTACTTCCTGGTCGAAGCAATTAATATTACCAACAATGTCTTCGATACCGATCAATTAAGCATTATCCGTGGCAGTAGTTTTTTGCTTAAAAAGGCGATAGAAACTGTTAGCAATGACTTAAAAGAACACTTGGAACCCATTTCAACGGGAGCATCCAGTGGTTTATATTTGCAAAAAGAAAATAGCCGATTAAGCGATGACGATATCAAGAGAAAAATAATTCTGGCATTAAGCGAAAACGAAGCCTGTCTTCTGCTTACCTTTAGTGTTGTCCACTGTAAAGCTGATGATTTATTGACTGCCAAAGAATTATTGATAACACGCTTACGCATAGCGCAAATGCAATCCATCAGTATCGCAACTGATCCACAAAAGCCTTGCGCCAACCAGCCTTGTGAGTTAGACGGGCGACGTTTACAAAGTACAGACCCAAATGCAACAAGAAAAGTGCAGGGGGATGATGAGCGTCGCTTATCCGAATCTCTCTATCAACGCTTGCTAAAGGGTCGAAAACTGCGAAGTGATTACTATTTTAGTGAGCTGGAAAAGTATAAAGACGAGCTGAATTTAAACAGCTACCACTTTTCAAAGGATTTAGAAAGCCTGGCAAGCGCATCGGACAATAACAAACTCAATAACAAAATCGCCATTATCTATATGGATGGCAATGGTTTTGGCGCAATTCAAAATAACATTGTGCGTGAAAACAGTGGGTCAAATAAAACAGCAATTGAGGCACAAATATCTTTTGATCAAACAATACAGCACAAACGCACAGATTTTTTAAAGCGGTTATTACAGGCTTTGACTGTAAATAAAGAGGGGAAGTTTCCCGATGCAATTGCTTGCTCAAAAGATGAAGATAAAGCGAATAAAGTTATCCGTCTGGAAACATTGCTATGGGGAGGCGATGAAATGACCTTTGTTCTTCCTGCGTGGCTAGGTTTTGAATTTATCCAGTTTTTCTTTGAATTTTTTGCAGATTGGAAGGTGGAAAAAGTGCCATTGACTCATGCCATGGGGGCAGTGTTTTGTAGTGCCAAAAGCCCCATTGGTATTATGCGTAACCTTGCCGAAGAGTTAGCAAATAATATAAAAGGACAAAAAGGTGGACGTGATGCTAACTATTGGGACTATATTATTTTAGAGTCCATTGATTACCCCAGCAACAATATAATTTCAGATTATCGTAAAAAACGTTATCAAGCCTTAGGCGTTAATCACTTTTTGCCTTTACCTGCTGATAAAAACTGGCAACGCCATAAAGATAGCTTCATAGAACTCACTGCCGAATCAGGTTTGCCCCATGGTCAGGTGTATCAAATTATTCACGCCATTGCAGAAGATAAAAAGCAAACAACCAGTACTGCCAGCACACGCATTACAAACACATGGGAAAATCTGAGTAAAAGAGAAACAAAGACAACATTAAAACAGGAGCAACAGGAACAACGCTTATTGCAAGTAGGCACTCCACGCTTGCAACAAACAATCCCTAAACTGGCTAAAGGCTTATTTGGCATTAAGAATATGGATAACCCAAAGCAACGGGCGTTATTCTGGATTCATTTAATAGAGTGCTGGGATTATATTGCGCCCAGATAAGACCGAAGGAAAACGTAAAATGAACAAAAATATCCATTACTACAAGCTCACTATTGATTTTGACACGCCCATAATTTCTCAGGCGATTGGAACCCTGGCATTTGGCTATGATGCTGCCATGCAACGTGATAATCAGGGCAATCCTGTATTGAGTGGCAGCATGATTAAAGGCAATATTCGTCACGCCCTGGAAGATTTTCAAACAATAACACAGGACAAAGAGTTAACTGCCCAAATTAACCGCTGGTTTGGCAAAAAAACAAAGGGAAGCCATGATTATGAACACCGCTCAGATGTAGAGTTTGATTTTTTCTGGAAACTGTCAACGCAAGATGATTACACAAAAATAGCCAACGCGTACAGAACGCGCATCAGCATAGATAATGAAAAAGGCAAGGTAAAAGAATCTACATTACAAGTCACTGAAGATTGCTTTCCTGTTGGCACTGGCGAGGTTTCTTTCTCAGGGCATGTTACTGCACGCTTTGCAAAAAATGAGTCAAGAGTTTTTCAGCGCTGGCTTAATAAAAGTTTAGATTATATTCCTGCAATAGGCAGCTTTAAGGGCATTGGTTTTGGTCGAATTTGCAATCATGAATTACAAGGCATTAAAAATCCTTACCAGCAACTACAAAAAGCACCTGAATTAGCGGGCAATACACGCTACCGCATTCAACTGGAGCTAGACCGTCCGTTTTGCTTGGGGCGACCAAAAACAGCAGACAGTAACCGCATTCACTCCAGTGAAAACATTGCAGGCAATGTAATTAAAGGCTTGATTGCCAGAGCGTATCACTATGATGACAAATGTCTGGAAAATGAACTTTGTTTTGACCAGTTAATTATCAGCCACGCTTTACCCGCTAAAGTAGCTGGGGAGAGAAAGTCAACAAAAATTCCACTGAGCTACGCTCTTGTAGATGGCATGATAGAAGACTTTACTTTTATCGAATCAAACAACCAAAGCTGGAAAAAAGCGCCTGCTTTTGCACCTGACTGGAAGCCTGCTGATGAAAAAAAGGTAAGAGAGAATTGCCAACTGGAAGCGCTAAACCTGGCACATTACCTGACAGTAAAAACAGGCATTGATGCAGAGTATGGAACATCAAAAGAAGCACAGCTTTTTAGCCTGGATTGCATTGACCCTGAATACGAAGATAACGAGGGCAAAATTCATCACCATGTTTGGTGTGCCGATATTGAGCTTTGCAATATCCCCGTAGATAAACAGCAACAGGTTGCTGAGAATTTGCAAAAAATCTTCAACCAGGGTTTACATGGCATAGGTAAAACCAAAGCAAACGCGAAAGTAACCGTAAATTATAAAAAGCCTTACCAGCATATCCCCACACAAATCAGTGGCTATGACGCAGATACCTTTATCATTCGTTTAATAACACCTGCAAAAATACTGCCAGCAGGTCTACAAATTAGCTCGATAAATTCACACACACAACTGAAGCAAAACTATCAGGACTATTGGCATCAGATTGACAAAAATATTGAGCTGACAGATTACTTTGCTCAGCAAACAATAGAGAGTAGCTATTATCATCTCAAGCGACATGGCGGTGCAGAACACTACCAGCCAGATTATCTCACCTGTGCAGGCAGTGTTTTCAAGCTAAAAATTACATCTGAACCAGCAAAACAAGCCTTGCATAAATGTCTGCGTACAGGCTTGCCCACTTATGGCATAAGCGAAGATAATAAACAGACATGGAAAACCAGCCCCTATTTACCAGAGCATGGTTATGGTGAAATCGTATTGCACAAAAAATCAGACTGTAACAAACAGCAGGTAAAAGAAAATGACGGATTATAAATACGCAAGAGTTATCATCAAAGGCACATTAACAACACAAAGCCCGTTGCATATCGGAACGGGCGAAGTTGAGCAAAATAAAGAAGGCACCACAAATACCATTGCACTTAGCTGTGGAAAAAATCAAACGCCTTATATTCTCGCCTCAAGCTTGCGAGGCAGTTTACGAGCCTTATGCAAAGATGCAAAGCAAAACAAAATCATCTACGGTGATGCCAGGCAAAAAAAAAACTCAAAGGTAACAGGTGCTAGTGGTGCTATGCGAATTTACGATGCCGTTGCACAAGGCAAGCAATGCAAGCTGATTGAAATAAGTCGCACCCAGATTGATGCACTCACCAATACAGCAAAAGAGCATCAACTATCAACACATACACTGGTCGCCGAAAACGCCGTGTTTAATCTTGAGTTGCATCTGGATCGCGTAAATGATGAGGAAATCAATACCGTGCTGGCTAGTTTGGAGGCACTGCAACATAGCAGCATGGGCAAAGGCAAAAGCATCGGGCAAGGCAAGGTTTTATGGTTACTGGATAAAACAGCATCACAATTTCTTGATAAACAAACACTAAAAAAATGGTTAAGCAGCGAGAAAAAATATAACCTGAAAAACCAATACAGGGCACTTGGTAAGTTTATTGATAAGCAAAATGATGTTGCGGTATTAGAATCCGATTGGCAAACACAAGAAATCACATTAATCGCACAAAGCCCGCTGTTAATACATGACCCAGCAACACTAAAGCAAGAGGAAGAACACATTGAGGCTAAAAAACAACAGTTACTCAAAGCAATGGAGGAACATGATGATTGCACAGCAGCCGAAGCATTAAGAAAACAAATTGAGGCACTTGTTCAACCTAAACTGATAAGCATGAAGCGCGTAATAAAAGGTGAAAAAAAAGCCATCATCCCGGCATCAAGCATAAAAGGCTGGATGCGAGCGAGGTGCAAAAAAATATTAAAAACCATCAGTCAGAATGAAGCTGAAATAGAAGCCATGTTAACTATTTTATTTGGTAGCACAGAGACAGGAACAGGCAAACTACGTTTTAGCGATGCCACTACAACATGGCATAAAGCAGACGAGCATGATCAATACTTTACTGCCATCGACCGCTTTACAGGTGGCGTTAAAAAAACAGCACTTTATTGCGTTAAAGCAATTTACCCCGGTCAGCCGTTTACTTTGCAAATAGCCTACCCTAAAGACAAAAAACCTGTCCGCGACGGGGTGAAACTCCTGCTTTTATTTGTTGCACGTGATGCAATTGAAGGTGATCTGGTTTTAGGCTGGGGTAAAAGCAAAGGCTATGGGCGACTAAAAATGCAAACAGATTTTGATGTTTTATTAAACCAATATGATACAGAATTAGCATCCTGGCAGTACGATTTGGAAAACCAGCTCAGCGCTAAAACAAAGGAGCAAGCCACATGAGTATTAATTTTTATAACCCTTATCAATTTATCCCGGTTGATACTACAAAAGCGCAACTTAGCAAATGGCAGTGGAACCGCGAGCCAGCAGACAGAACGCAAATGGAAGACAGCGAACGTAACCCCTACGTTCGCCATGACCAATGGGCTGATGACGGCATATCGGCAACAATCAACTGTAAAATCATAACACGATCATCGCTTGTCATCGGTAAAAACCAAATAGCAGGCACAGATCAACAAGTGGCAATGGTTGAAAACTATACCGATAAACAAGGCAAACCCGCCATCCCTGGCAACAGCTTACGCGGCATGATTGCCAGCATTGCAGAAACCATTAGCCAGTCATCATTACGTGTTATTCATACCGAGAAAGACAGCCACTTCTCAGTGAGAAAGTTAGCACCACCCAGAGGAACAGCACTTAAACATATCGGCTTATTAAAAAAAGAAAAGGATGGGTACTATATTTATGCATTATCAGAATCAGAATCAGACAGCAAGCGAGTAAAGCATTCCGACTACCCCGCAAACCCTGCCACTTATCAACAACAGGATAATCCGTATTACCACTATGCAAACACCATCAATTCATACGCAAAGAATATTTCAATAACGTCCAATGCAACAAAACACCGTGGTGTGCTTTACTTGCGAGGTGGCATTGGAAGCTTCCCCAACAAAAAACACGACACTTTTCTGGTCTGCAATAATGTAGAAGAAGGCATAAAATACAAAGTGCCAGATCATCTATTGTTTCAATTTAATAAAATACTCAAACAACGACATGATGACAAGCCAGAGGAAAACTATTTGCCGATAGCTTATAAAAGAGATTGGCAAGCAGACGAAATTACCAAATCAGGCGACTTGCTTTATTTTGATCACAACAAGAAGGAAGTCATTGATCTTTCTTATTCTGCCATCTGGAGAAGAAATGCAGGCAACTTTTACACCAGCCTAAAACAAAATGCAAAAAAAAACAGCCTACCATGGAACCCGAATCGAAACCAGATGACCCCCGCAGAATGTATGTTTGGTGTGGTTGAAGAAGAAACCAGCGAAGCGCAAAATAAAACCAGCCGAAACCTTGCCTCACGCATCTATTTTAATGATGCTGTTGCAGAACAAGGGGTTTGTTTTAGTGAAAACAGCATTACACTAAAAAAACTCGACTCGCCTAAACCACCCTCCCCAGCCATGTACTTTAGAGATAAAACAGGACGTTGCGTTAACAAAACTCAGCTACAAACAGACAAACATGTCTTCAATGGCAGAAAGCACTATCTTCCTCATCAGCCACACGCACAAAATAATGTGAACAGACCAATATGGGAATCCGCTGACCAGTTTCCAGCCAGCAGAAATGAAAAGAAAAAATGGAAGCAACATCTGCAAGTTAAACTGATACCTGAAAACAGCCAGTTCAACTTCAGCATTCATCTAGAAAACCTCAGCAAAGCAGAATTTGGCTTATTATTAACCGCGCTGGAACCCGCTCAAAATAATGCAGACTTTGTACATCGCCTTGGTTTGGGTAAACCCTATGGCCTGGGGCAGATTCAACTGGATATTAAAAGTATCCAGCAGATTAATCGAAAGCAGCGTTATAGCTTACAGGGCTTAAAAAACAGCCGAGACCAACGCTATGAAAACTGGAAGCAAAATAAAGATGAGTCGTATATTGACAACGCGACCCTGCAAACATTGCAGACCCTCGCCAACCCAGAACACAGCAAAGAGCACCCGGTGTGTTACCCATTTACAACAGCACAAGATGAATATAATGAAGAAAACGGCTATGAATGGTTTGTCAATAATGATAAAAACAGAAACCCTCAATGTTTAAAGCCCATATTGGCAGGTAAAAAACTCCCCCCTTTATCCAGTAATTAAAGACATCTCTGAAAAGCGCAAACAGATTTCTTAGGGTGGATACACGCAGGTGGTGTCAGTATTGAACCCATAACAGCCATTGTCTTTCGACAAATAAAAAAGCTGACAGAAAAATATTCAGACCTGCCGATGGACTTTGCTGGCGCATGTTTAGTCTTTATTAGCTGATAAATTAAAAATTGATACCATTGCAACCATTGATAGAGACTTTAATACTTATGCAACACTCTATACCGTGCTTATCAGGTAAATGATTAATATAACCACATGCCAGACCACAATCACAATCTACCGCTGGAAGCACTGTTACCCATCCGCTCCATCATCGTCACCCTGCAATTTACCCAAGCCTCAAAGCCACGCCTGTTTCATCAACCGGCACTGTCTGCATTTCTGCGTTTTTTAGCCGATTCGCCAGAAAATTTTGACCATCACATTCGTATCGACACCCCGGAATCAGGGCGCATTCATTATCAAGCAGGTGATTACTACCGCTTTATGCTACTTGGTATTGGCAACAACACCAACATACTGCAAACACTCATCCAAAAACTACAACAGCTCCCCCAGTCTGCACCCAGGCAAGACAAACAACCCTGTTTTAGCAATAACCTGAAACTTGTCCATATGCACGATGCTTTATCCGAAAAACCGATTAATCAACTACAGCAAATCAGTTGTTACAGCCTCACAGAACTACAAGACGAAGTCGCGCTTTGGCAACAGCAAGCGTCAGTAGATTGGCACTTTTTAGCACCAGCGCGATTATTAAAAGATAAAGCCCAACGTAAAAACGCAAAAGGTGAAGCGCGTTACATTAGTAATGCCGATGAACTAACCGGTGAACTGCTGCTGCAACGCATACACAACAGCCTGTCCGACCTGATTAGACGGCGCGAAAAAATTAAAACCAGCCCCGCCATACCGCCTGATTTCCCACTAAAAAACACACACTTGTTCTGGATGGACTGCGAATACACCGACAACAAAGGCAAAACAAACACCATGGGAGGAATGAGTGGGCGTTTAAACCTGACAGTAAACAACAAACTCAACAGCGCATGGTGGCAACTGCTCATACTGGGGCAATACACAGGCTTTGGACAACGTGCCAGCTTTGGCTGGGGGCGTTATCAACTGCAAACCGAAGATGGCACATTTAGCTACCGCAAGTCAATGCCAGCCAGCTCATTGATAGAACTAGCCCGCGATGAAAAAAACCTGAGTAGCGCATGGCGACACATAATGAGTGACGCGGATGAGCCTCATGAACTCGCACAAACCATCAATAATGATACCGATGATGACAATGCGCTTCAGGAACAATCAGAAGCCCCGCTCAAGCGCCTGCAAAATGACATGGACAAACTCAAACAAGGCAACTACCACGTACCCAAATTACGCGGTTACCTCATAGCCAAACCTGACGGTGGCGTACGCCCGCTTGCCGTACCGCCTATTTATGACCGTATGTTACAGCGAGCCATAAGCCAGATCATCAGCCCCGCATTAGAACAACTCATGTACCAGCACAGCCATGGCTTTCGCAAGGGGCGCTCTCGCCTTACCGCCCGTTACGACATACAGGCAGCATGGCGAGCAGGTTATCACTGGGTTTACGAATCGGACATCAAAGACTTTTTCGACAGCGTCAAACTCGAAGCACTAAGAGACCGACTAAATGCACTTTATTATGGCGACCCAATAGTTGACTGCATCATCGACTGGATGAGCGCAGACGTAATATTTCAAGGCGAACACATAAAGCGAAACAACGGCTTGCCACAAGGCTCCCCCCTTAGCCCGCTAATGGCAAACCTCATGCTGGACGATTTTGACAGCGACATGCAACAGGCAGGCTTTTTTCTTATACGTTATGCAGATGACTTTGTGGTGTTGTGCAAAGACCCGAAACAGGCAGAAAAAGCAGGGCAAGTTGCAAAACAATCGCTGCAAGAGCATGGCTTTAAACTGCACCCCGACAAAACACAGATCAGCGCCCTGCAAGACGGCTTTAAATACCTCGGCTACCTGTTCATGAATGACATGGCACTCGATATTGGTGGCAAAAAACCCAAAGAACCAGAAAAAACACAAGCCCCGGAAAATTCCTGGCTTGCCAAACTTGCCGACAAACAACCACAGCGCATCAACAAAAAACACACATTGGAAGCGCTGCTGAAAAACCTGTCACGCAGACAAAGTATTCGCATTTCCGAGCGCGACAACACCGGTACATTGCTTGCAGTAACCGGTGATTACAGCATCTTATCTACCCTCAACAAACAAATGCAAATCCATAGGGATGATAAACAATTATATAAATTACCGTGGAAAAGCCTGCAAACGATAGTCCTGTTTGGTAACCACCAGATCACCACCCAGGCAATGCACGAAGCCCTGCGTTGTAATGTGGCTATCCACCTTGCCAATACCACAGGGTGCTATCAGGGCGTTATTACACATAACCGCAACAGTCAAAATCAACATACATGGCTGCGCCAAAGCGCCACATTAAATGAGCAGGACAAAGCACTGTATTGCGCTCGTGAAATAGTAAACAGCCGTTTACAACACATGAAACGGCATTTATATCAACGCCGTAAAGCCAGTAAAACCACCGCATTGGATAATGCCATAAAAAAAATCATTCAAATCGATAACCTGGACAGCTTGCGGGGCTACGAAGGCAGTGCCACACGAGAATATTACCAATATTTAGCTCAGTCTCTACCACCAGAATTTAAATTCTCTGGGCGCAACCGCCAACCACCACGAGACCCCTTTAACGTACTGTTATCATTAGGTTACACTTTGCTATACGCTTACACAGAAAGCCTCATTCATGCTGTTGGCTTATTACCCTGGCAGGGGTTTTATCATCAACCACGGGGCAAACATGCCGTATTAGCATCCGATTTAATGGAGCCTTTTCGGCATCTAATAGAACGTACCGCAATCAGCCTGATTAACCGCAATGAAATTAAAGTCGATGACTTTAGCTACTCGGTAACGGCAGCCTGCCAGATTAGCGATTCTGCCAGACGCAAATATATGGCGTTGTTATTACAACGTTTTAACAGCAAAATAAAAGCAAGGGGGCAAGCTGAGCCGCAAAGCTGGTTACGTCACATGCAGCAACAAATAATCTCGCTGAAAGAGTTTATTAATCATGGTACCGCCTTTAAAGCATTTCGCCTTTAAACCCTCTTTTCTCAGGAGCTACGATGCATACCTACCTTGTTTGTTTTGACATCTCCGACGATAAGCAACGTCGCGCCGTTAGTAGACGGCTAGAACATGAAGGCTTGCGGGTACAATACTCTGTATTTGAAGTCAGTTTTAAAACCGCAGGGGAGCAAAATACCCTAAAAGAAGAACTCAAGCAATGTATTGAAACAGCAGACGATATACGTTTTTATCATCTCTGTGCAGCCTGTCGAAAAAAGTCTGCCACCGTTGAAGATGAAGCAATAGCTGAATTTCCTCTTGCGGTTGTGATATAATCTTGTGCGTTCCTGCGAAAAAACAGTGGAAATAGAAAAGTGAGTTAAATCAACGGCTTTGCGGGTGATTTTTTTGTAATTGAAAAACACCACAGAACATAGTATTTTTCTTTGAGAATCAGGCACATAGCAAAAAAACAATTGAAATAACTCGCAACATTAGTAAAGTCAACAACTTATGAGTCTAAAAGCGTTAAAATGTCAGCCAACATGAAAGTTTTCAAATCACCCACATTTTACCCCCTGCAAGTGATTGAATATAAAGACGATTTAAAGGGTGCTGCCGCAGGAACGCTTAGCCGTAGAGGCTGTGAGACTCAGCCCAGTTATTCCAGATACGGACACCATTAGTCGCAGGAACGCTTAGCCGTAGAGGCTGTGAGACCTATGAATATTGACTTTAGCTTATACATATTTTCGTCGCAGGAACGCTTAGCCGTAGAGGCTGTGAGACAAAGCATTTGTTAGATTTCTGCCTTCAAAATCCGTCGCAGGAACGCTTAGCCGTAGAGGCTGTGAGACGTTTATCTATCAACATCAATCCTGCCAACGAACGTCGCAGGAACGCTTAGCCGTAGAGGCTGTGAGACAAACTAAATATATTCTTTTATCTAGAAAGTATTTGGTCGCAGGAACGCTTAGCCGTAGAGGCTGTGAGACACATAGCTGACAAATCATAA
>CAZYCY010000042.1:0-11252 GCA_964646145.1 uncultured Thiotrichaceae bacterium | reverse complement strand
GTCCTTAAAAATCAATAACCTGCGTCCTTTTCCAAAATTACGCTGAGTAGTTACACGAAACAGCCAATGGTTGGTTCATCTGCTCAATATATGAAACAATACACTCAATATTTTGTACCTGAGGGTTAGACAAGCAAACAAATGAAAACCATCAACTTCCCATACCTCGCCCTCGCATTAGGCGTATTCCTTTTACTGGTCGTTACCATAGGCAGTAAAACAGACGCTGATGGCATCACTGCACTGCCTTTATTAACTTTGCTTATCTTTAGCGAAGGTGCATTTTTATTAACTGCTGTTGGTAGCTATATTGGTTTAAAGGAACTCTATACATACAAGTTTGATTTCAGAAAAAACCCGTTCTACTTTATGACAACGGTAATCTGTGTTTTATTAACCATCCAGTTTATTATACTGGGCATCAAACTCTGGCCACTTTAAATGAATTATGCCATAAGCCCTATTGAAGATGAAAGAGGCACTACTTATTAAGGCTAGCTACAGCAAGAAATACCACAGTCAAGCTCTACCCTTGCCGAAAATTTGTCTGATTTATCTATGTTACCAATCTGGCTGATGATATTTGCCATCTGCCTGGGAGGCACATTTTTAACAGAGGCCACCAGCAATACAGCAAGCACGGTTTTATTAATGCCAGTGGTTTTTTTAGCACAAAGAAAATGGCCAGCGAAGGTTTTGTTTTAAATATATGCGGTGCGGTTATTATTGCTGCATTGTGTTATTTGATTTTGCTGTGACAGGATGTAGATATTATTAACCCGACGGGTTAATAGCAAAGTTCAGCACCCTGGATTATGTACGAAGCAATCCGTGACTATCAGGGCTAGAGTCCATTAAATTAAGCCGCTTTTGGTGCTTTATTCGCTGTGTGCTGAATGATAGGCAATATTTCATTAATCAATTCATCGGCACTAAACTTGGGAATAAAACGATTAGCCCCGACCTGTTTCACCATGGTTTCATTAAACACACCACTTAATGAAGAATGCAATAACACATACAGATCTTTTAAACGCGGGTCGCGCCTGATTTCGGATGTCAATGTATAACCATCCATCTCTGGCATTTCAATATCGGAGATCACTAAAGCAATACGCTGCGTAACAGGTATGTCACCTTGCGCCCATAATTTTAATTGCTCCAATGCAGATTTACCATTATTTAATGTTGTGCACTCGATACCTATTTCACCCAATGCTTTACTAATTTGACTTCGTGCAACTTTTGAATCATCAACTACCAACACATGGCGTAACTGACCTTCTTCAATGTGTACCGATTCTTTTATAGAACTGGAAACCATTTCAGGTTCACCCATAACTTCTGTTAACACATGTTCAACATCAATCAGTTGAACTAACTCACCGTTTACATTTGTCACCGCATTAATATAACTGTCTACATCTGTACCTTCAGGTGGCAAGCGAATATTCTGCCATTTTAAATTTACAATGCGTTCAACAGATTGCACCATAAAACCCTGAATACTACGGTTAAATTCTGTAATAATCACATAACTTGCTGCTTCATCTTTAACTGCTGGTCCCTTGATCGCCAAACCAAGGTCTATAACAGACAGTGTCCGGTTACGAACATTAGAAACACCTCGAACAACAGCATGCGCTGAATGTACTGTGGTTAATTTCGGGCAACGAATAACTTCGCGAACTTTAAAAACATTAACGCCATACAGTGCGCCATCTTCCAGACGGAACATGAGTAATTCCAGGCGATTTTTACCAACAAGCTGTGTGCGCCGGTTAATGCCATCAAGTATGTTATTCATGATGTTCTCTCATCAATTATTTTGTGCATAACTACTCTATCGACAGAGAGTTTAATTTCTTGAAGACATTTTTAAACTATTTTTTGTCTTGTAGGAAACAAATAGTGAACTGAATATCAGCTAGGAATACTCAGCAGATAATCCTAAAAAAATCAGTTGAATTGTAGCGAGGGTGACTAAAATGCTGAAGATTAACGACTTTACAGGTTATATTGGAGGAAAGCGTATCACTCATACGGTGAGTTCAATATGTTCTGGAAAGTCGTTAAGATTCAGTGCGTTAGGCATCCGCAGTAGGTTCAACTGATTTTTTTAGGATAATAGGCACTTTAATCAAACATGAACGAGCGTTCGTTTACTTGAAAATGATTTTGTTTGTCCGGTATTGTCATATAAGCCGGAAGTATCTGGTGTTATGCCACGTAATATATCCAGCGCATGTTTTGACTGTCTGGAAGCCAGCTCTACGATGCTTCCGTTAACGCGATTTTTATCACGGCATTGTTCGGCTACGTTTAGTAGCTCATTCCATAATTCAGTGAGTTGCTTGTTACCTTTAAAATGATCATAAAAATAATGATTTCTATTTTGCATGACTTTATTGACACCAAGATTAGTGCTGCCTTCATTCAGGCTATCAAAAGAAGCCAGTAATTCTTCTCGTCGCTTGCTAACTATTTCAAACTGCTTTATTTTTTCCAGTTTGTCTTGCACGGCTTCTTCAAGTGCTGATGAATGATGCTCCGCAAGTGCTTCATATTCCTGTTCTAATGATTGCAACAGGTGATGAGCACAGTTAATTTCAGCTTGAAGTATCTGTTTAATTTCCTGTTGCTGATTATCTGACAGAGTGATCATGCAGCCCCTTTTTAATTATGTTCATGAATGGTAGTGCGATTGTTGACATGCAGTAGTCTATAATTGTTAGCTTGTACTTAACTTACCTGTTTGCATTCCAGTACACTGCTTTTTACGTCGCTACTCAATGACTATAGCCGAACGATCTATTAGCGGTGTCCAGTATTTTCAGCCTTCTAAGATTTCCCGCTTCAAGACTTCAAGATATTTTCAAACTGCATCATCTTATCTGCTATTTTCTTAGGATCTACTTCATAAGAACCATTGTTAATAGCTTGCTTAACCTGTTCAACACGCTGCATATCAATAACCGGTGCAGCATCACTTATATTACCCATTTTTCCGAGCTGAGCTGCATTATTAGAAATACTAACTGTATCTACAGTTGATGACTTACCTGTTTCTGTATTCGCAGGTTGTTGAGCTTGTGCTTTTAGCAAACTTTGTTCTGGGGGACTATGCACTTTTCCAGATGCTACCCCGTTGATATCTATAGTCATACGCCTCTCCTAAATTATAATTATTTCTTCACCACATATAATATCGACAGCAAATATATAAACTTTATATGGTAATTAAATTTTTATTTCTACTTCACCTGACGGTGTTATTACGCCTTCCAGCTTTATACCAGATTTTGTATTCTTCACTCTTATACGATCACCAACGGCTCCACTGCCCAGGGCCTTGCCATCCATACGTACTGCCATTCGTCCTGACTGTGCCACAATGGTTATCTGTTGTCCACGGCTAATAAGCTGTGGGTTTTTTAGCATGGCCGGGGTCAATACCGTCCCTGCTAAAACTCGTCTTTTTATTTTTTTACCAGCCCCATCTTTTAATTCTTTAAAAAAACCATAATGCAAATTAGATGCATCCGTTTTTTTTAGCTTAATATCAGATGCCGTTATTACTGTTCCTTTTTGCAGTTGACGTGCAGCGACCAGCACATTTTTAAAAACACTGATGGTTACCGGTATATTTAACGACCAGGGATTCGTGCTATTACATCTAACACCTATCGTTGTTCTTCCAGAATCACGACTGCCTTTAGGCAAAAATGCCTGTAAAGGCTTGCTGCACCGTCTAAGTTTTAATCTTGAATCCAATGTTCCTATTTTTACTGTCGCCTTTGTCTTGTGCTGAGATATTACCTGGCTATGAACAAAATCGCGCGCTGCCTGGTAAATACTTTTATGACTCTGATAGCTTGCTGCCACCGCAGTAGTCATATGTATACATGACAATACACAAAGGCTTGTAATAAAAATAAATTTATTTGTTTGAAATAGTTTATTCATAACGCTACTAGCTCTTTCTTATCCAGCCGCCTGGTAAGCCAAACTCATGATCTGCTCTATATACAAATGACTTAGCATCAGCCCGACTATCAAAACCGTCGACAACTACCCGGTATATACGACGACCATTTACATTTACTTGCTGAAGCATTGGTGACAAACCTGCTGCATATAACACCTCTAATGCTTTATTTGCCTGGTTTTTTCTTGTAAAAGAGGCAATATTTGCCACCCAGCCAGTTGTTGCGATGACAGCAGGTACTTTTGTTGAAGTTGCAGCAGTAATAGCAGTGTGCTCATTGGTGACTGAATTTGTGCTGCTTCCCTTGCCCTGGTTTATCATTTTCAATTTATCTTTAGCAACCTTTAATTCACTTTTTAATGCCAGTAGCTCATTTTCGATATTGCTAATATTATTATATATAGGCGAATGCTGAAGAGATCCATTTGCCAGCAAATTTTCCATCATCAAAGCATCCGGTTTCTCTTCTGGTGCTGTACTTAATGTGCCGATTTTAATCAGGTCAAGATCCTGCTGTAGCGCTCTTAATGTTTTTTTTATGCTTCTAAATTTTGGAGATAGCACATTAGTATAAGAATCTACAGTATCCAGTACTTCTGCATCCAGTTCGTTTAATGACACCTCGAGTTGGTTTGTTCGTGCATCAATCCGTAATAGAAAAAAAACAACAAGTACTGCAACAAATGCAATGAGTGAAGGTTGCAGCCATGCGGTCTTCTTTTTATTGAGACCTAATATTGATGACAAGTAAGATTGTTTGTTATTGTTGTTGAACAGTTCATTTGTCTGTTTGCCTGATGCTTTATCACTGGTTTCTGACCTTAAATTAATTAAACTATCAGTCTTTTTCGGTGTGCTGCTAACCTGGGCTTGTGGGGCTGGATGAAAATTAACACCAGAGCTAACGTGAGCAGGTCCATCATCTTGTATTTGAGACAACACGCTGCTTATATTTTTATTGCTTGCTGTGGCATTTTGATTGGCAGTATTATGTTTTAGTACAGCTGCTATATCAGAATAATGTGTTTTTTGATTAATCATTACAGCAACTCCGCACCTACCTTGCTGGCAAATGAATCGGCATAGATACAATTTTTGCCAAGATTTTTTGCGTGAAACAAAGCTTTATCCACCCTGCCTATTAACTTATCTACAGAGTCACCATCTGCAACGGTTACCACACCGACACTTAAGGTAAATGAAATAAGTATGTTTTTATACTCACATGTTTTGGATAATACAAAATCTTTTATTCTTGTCGCCGTAATAATGGTTCCAGCTTTATCAGTATTAGGCAGGAAGACAAGAAACTTATCACCGCCAATACGATAAACAATATCACTATTACGTGCTTTTTCACTTATTCGATCAGCCACTTCATATAGCACCGTATCGCCTGCCTGACGGCCGTATCGTGTATTTATAGCGTTGAAGTCATCGAGGCCTAGCACCAGCAAGGAAAAAGGGGTTTTGTAGCGAGAGAAACGTTTTATTTCAAGATCAACAACATCATGATAATAACTCCCATTTCTCAAACCTGTTAATTCATCACGTTGCGCAAACCAAATAGCCTGCTGGTGTTGCAAAGTATTATGTAAAGGCATAGTCAAACCAGCCAGCATGTCTTCAATTATATTAAGCTCATTATTTAAAAACTCACTATCGCGCGTAATACGTATTACACCCAATGACAATTTTTCATGATTCAGCGTATATTCACAATGATGCTTACCAGTAGATCCATTTACCAGAGAGTTTTTGGCATCTTTATTTTCGTACTCAATACTAGCGCAGGATACCTTTTCTCTAAGCTCATTGATGAAGCTATTGAGCAGCTGGTAAAAGTCAATGTATTCATGTGAACGGCTAGAAAATACATTACCGTTATCATCCTTAATAATCCCTGGTGTCAGGTAACTACTCTCCTGTTGTTCCTGTTTCAGCACGACATCATGCAGCCTTATGTTTGCTTCAGCCATTTTGTTTGCCTCTGTTATATTTGCCTGATAATACTTACAAATATACATTAGCAACAATTGTGCCAAACAAAACAGTGCAACAATAACAAAGACTTATATAGGTTTTTATCGTGCTGGCAAAATATTGTCACCGTATAGGGGGATTACTATGGGTGAATTGCGGGATAAGAGACAGGTTATTGACGAAAAAAACAGGCACTATCTTTGACCTGAATCCGTATCATCAGGGCGGATTCAGGTAACTTCTAAGTAACTTAAAAACTTTTTATCCGCAGGTGAACGCAAATGAAAACATTTTATAACTACTCAGTGCCATTAAAGAAGAAACATATTTACCATGAAGCACATGAAGATCATGAAGAAATATGATTGTAAATGATTTACACGATTAAATTAAATGTGGCAGGTATATACCATGCTCAATATATTTTAAAAACTTTATGTTCTTCATGTACTTCATGGTAAAAAATTTGGCTCTTTTATACAAGTTACTTATAGATGGTTGGCGGTACGTCCTGGGGGGCTTCTCAAGAAGTGGTACAAGGATGTTCCATTGACGAACCTGAGGATGGAGATCCATCCGCCTTGAATTCAAATAAAAGCCCTAATTTTAGCGCTGTAATAAATGTAGATTTTTATGCATCACTGCATAATAAACCACAGGAATAACCAATAATGTCAGTATTGTAGAAATCAGCAAACCAAAGATTAATGATATAGCAAGACCAGAAAATATCGGATCATCAATAATAAAGAAACCACCCGCCATTGTAGTCACGCCGGTTAAAACTATCGGTTTAGCACGCACCATTGCAGAGTTGATGACTGCCAGTTGAAATTCCATGCCTTCTCTCACCTGCTGATTAATGAAGTCCACCAGCAAAATCGAATTACGTACGATAATGCCAGCAAGTGCAATCATGCCAATCATTGAGGTTGCGGTAAATTGCGCACCAAACAAAGCATGACCTGGCATTATGCCTATTATGGTCAAAGGTATTGGAGCCATGATGATCAAAGGCACTTTGTAAGAGTGAAATTGTACAACCACCAGCAAATAGATTAACAGTAAGCCCACCGCATACGCTATCCCCATGTCTCGGAAAGTTTCGTAGGTTATCTGCCATTCACCACTCCATTTCAGACTGAATTCATAAGGGTTGTCAGGCTGTTGTATAAACCATTGTTTAAGACCATTTTGATCTCTCAGCTTAGCTGCAATATTAAACATGCCATAAAGCGGGCTATCGGCTCCACCGGCCATATCGGCGGTAACATAAACCACGGGCAAAAGATCCTTATGGTAGATATTTCTTTCGCGTTCGCCGTACTGAACATTGACCAGTTCGATTAACGGTACCAGATTGCCGTTAACCGAGCGCACCTGTAATGCCAATACCTGTTCGAGATCCGCCTTATCTGCCTCAGAAAATTCGATACGTACAGGCACCGCATATTTAAGATTTGCGCCATGCATAAAAGTTACGTCCGAGCCATTTAAAACGGTTGCCAGTGCCTGGGTTATCACTTGCTGTGACACACCTAACCTTGCAGCTCGCTGGCGATCAACCACAATGGTTCGTTTTTCTGCCGGGTAGCCCACACTGTCATCAACATCAACAATATGGTCTGTGGCTTCGAACAGTGCGCGTAATTTTTTTGCCTGTTGTATTTGCCCGTCATAATCCAGACCGTAAATCTCAGCAACAATGGGGGCCATGACTGGTGGTCCCGGTGGTATTTCTACAATCTTGACATTGCCACCATGTTTTCTTGCGATTTTTCGCAAGGGTTCACGCACTGCCATAGCAATTTCCTGGCTCTTGCGCTGACGCAGATCTATAGCAAGCAGGTTAACCTGTATATCGCCAACATTGGCACCTTTTCGCAAATAATATTGTCGTACCAGCCCATTAAAGTTGATTGGAGCGGCAGTGCCTGCATAAATCTGATAATCAGTCACTTCCTCAAGCTTGCCAATGTATAAACCCATCTCATGTAATACACGAGTGGTTTGCTCAAGGCTAGTCCCTTCCGGCATGTCCAGTATTACCTGAAACTCTGTTTTATTATCTGCAGGCAACATCTTCAACACAACTGCCTGTACCAGCACAAGTGAAATAGCCGCCAAAATTAATCCAATTATTGATGCCAGCAGTAACCAGCGGTTGCGATTACCTTTTGGGCCACTCAGAAAAGGAGTCATGATTCGATTAAAAAATCGTGCCGTCATAGAATCTTGCGGTGAGAGACTTGCTGTTTCACTTAACGCTACACTATGTTGCCCAGTTTTGCTTAACATGATATTACTGAACCAGGGCGTAAAGATAAAAGCCACAAGCAGTGATGCCAGCATACCCATACTGGCATTAATTGGAATTGGACTCATGTACGGTCCCATTAATCCTGAGACAAATGCCATTGGTAATATGGCAACAATAACGGTAAAGGTTGCCAGTATGGTCGGGCTGCCTACTTCATCAACAGCAATAGGAATCAGGTTGCGCAACTTTTGTTTTCCCAAAGCCATATGACGGTGAATATTTTCCACCACCACAATGGCAGTATCCACTAAAATACCGATGGAGAAAATCAGCGCGAACAGTGAAACCCGGTTCAGTGTAAAACCATACGCCCATGAGGCAAACAAAGTAATGAGCAGTGTTACTGCCACTGTTACTCCAACAACAATCCCTTCACGCCAACCCAGTGATAACATCACTATCACGATTACTGCAATCGTTACAAAAATCAGTTCTTGCATCAGTTTTTCAGACTTCGCCTGAGCAGTCTCACCATAATTTCGGGTAATGGTGATTTCGATATTATCCGGTATATAAATGCCTCTTAAGTCATCCAGACGTTGAATAACCTGATTTGCAATATCAACTGCATTACTGCCCGATTTTTTAGCAATAGCTAAAGTCACCGCAGGTTTAGGATTATTTATCACGATTGTATCAGTATTATTTTGCAGCATTGGACTCGCCTTTCCTTTGGCAATAGAGACATAGTGCGATGGTGTATCAACACCGAATTGCACACTGGCAACATCCTTCAAATACACAGCTTTACCATCGAAAACACCAACGATCAGCTCGGCGATTTCTTCAGTAGCGGTAAAGAAAGTGCCTGCCTGCAATAAAATCTCACGGTTTTCTGCGGTTATTGTTAAGCCTGTACGTACGCTGTTTGCTGCAGCCAGGGTCTTACTCAGACTATGAATATCAATGTTATAACCTGATAATGCCTGAGGATTTAACACCACATGCACAACTCTTGTCGGGCTGCCAATGGTATAAATACCCCGTGTTCCTTCGATACGCTTCAATTCCGTTTCCAGCGAATGTGCAACCAGACTTAATTCCAGCGCACCAACTTCTGGATCTTTTGACCACAGGGTAGCACTAATAATGGGAACATCATCAATGCCTTTGGGTATGATAATGGGTTGACCGACACCAAGACCTGTCGGTAACCAATCCTGATTTGAATACAATTTGTTATACAGTCGAACAATGGCGTCGGTACGATTTTGTCCGACTAAAAACTGTACAGTCAGCACTGCCATGCCCGGGGTTGAAGTTGAAAAAACGTGTTCAATACCACTAATTTCTGAAATCACCTGCGATGCGGGAGTAGCCACCAGACTTTCGACCTCAGCGGCTGAAGCACCGGGAAAGGCGATAAAGACATTGGCAAAGGTGACATTAATCTGCGGGTCCTCTTCTCTTGGAGTAATCAAAACTGCAAATATACCCAGCAATACACCAACCAGGGCGAGCAACGGTGTAATCTGCGCGGTTAGATAATGCTTAGCGATATTCCCTGAAAGACCAAGTTTAGTCATTGGATAACCCTGCTGAATGTTGAGCTGCTAGCTGCCGGCGTTGCTGCATTAATAATATACCCGCCTTGATCGGATCCAGTGCAACTTCTTCCCCTTCTGACAGCCCCGACAAAATAACCTGTAAAGCGCCGTCAATGCGACCCATTCGCACCTGCCTGAAACTAATCGAACCATCATTAGCTACTACATAAGTGGCTGTTAGTTCAGTGCGTTGCACAATGGCTTGTTTTGGCACCATCAGCTCCTGCTTTTCTCCAGTGACCAGTGATACTTTAACGAACATGCCAGGAAACAGATTTTTGATTCCCTGCGGTAAATCCAACCTGACTTTAAAAGTATTTGAAGCCCTGTCAGCAATGGGGAAAATAGTGATTTTTTCGACTGCCACCCGAACTTTGCCGTCACCAATCGCCGCTTCGGTATAAACAGAGGCTTTATTATGTATACGGACTCTATTGATAAGACTTTGCGGCACATCAATATTTACCCTGAGTTTATCTAATGAAACTCCTGTCACCAGTTTTTCGCCTAAGCGAGCGGTTTCACCTACTTCAACATGTCGCTGCGTAACGATACCACTGTGAGGTGCTTTTACACGGGTATATGACAATTGCACCCGTGCTTGCTCAAGATTAGCCCGAGCAGAGTCAAGACGAGCTTTTGATGCCGCTAGCGCATGCGTCGCATCATCCATTTTAGCTTTGGGAACGACTTTTTTAGCGAAAACATCTTTAACACGTATATACTCATCTTCCGCTTTCGACAAATGTGCTATAGCTTCATTTTCGCCCGCCAGCGCTTTTCTCAGATTTGCCTGTTGTGTTACATCTTTAAGATGAACAATAATGCTGCCTTTTTCCACATAGTCGTCAACATCAACCAGTATTTTTTGGACAATACCACTTGTCTGAGCAGATACAGTGGTCTTATAGATAGCTTCAACCTCACCATCTAAACGAAATTCACGAGATAGCAACTTCTGACTTACCTGTGCTGTTTCAAGTTGCTTAATTGTATTGCTCGCGTTCGCATGCTCAAGATGAACAAGTTGTGCCAATATAAGTACCACTATAAATACAAAACTATATAACCAGTTAATACCAGATAATTGACTTTGCTGTCTGTATTTTAAATTAATCATAGTCCCGCCAGAAATTGTAGAATAAATAACGCCATCATTATATATTATAGTTTTCTAATATAGAAGCAGTTAAGTGCAAATAACATATTGTCCTTGAAAGAGCAAAGAGTCAATAAAATACGCCATGACATCATCTAAGTCAACAAATTGGCTCCGCTAGAGATTACTCGTTGCCACACCAGCAGAGAGTACGTGATAAATGGATGGCAAAAAAATAATTTCATGATTATCAATTAGATAAAAAACGTAACTACTCAGCGTATTATCCAGGTAAGGATGTAGGTTATTGATTTC
>CAZYCY010000041.1:6870-11282 GCA_964646145.1 uncultured Thiotrichaceae bacterium | reverse complement strand
TAGTATTAAAAAATACAGCGCTTCAAATAAGCAAGCATCTTATTTTTAGTAATGTTAATTTGGAGATGTGACAATTATGTGTACAGAAAATGAACAGATTATTACAAAGCTGTCATTTTTGTGTCATTTATTTCCATGAATACTCAAGCTGTACAGACAGGTTGACGCCTTTATTGTATGACCTTTCCAACTCCCCACCACGTAGCACTTCAATATCCGGATTAAGAATATTTTGCAGTTTTATAGAAAGTTGGAGGTTATCCTGACGACCACGGAAAAAACTTTTTTTGTAGACAAAATCAAGCGTCGGGATCGGTTGCGAATAAGCATCGGGGATTCCCTTGGCACCCACATTAACAATATACTCACCTGCCATATTAAATAACAATGTTGCTTTGCTCTGTGACACCAGATTTTCATAACCCAAGGTCAGATTGACTATCCATGGTGCCTGCCCCTGTAACGGTCGATTGCTACTGGTTAATATGGTGGCCTCAGTACCAAGGTCAACGCTTGAATCGATTAATGATAAATTCGATTCGACATAAATACCACGTAGACTGCTACCAAAAAAACGCGATAACCAGGCACGACCCTCTAACTCGATGCCGGCATTGGTGGCCGCCGCGGCATTAATAAAACTGAACACATCAGCATCACCGCCACCGGCCAATTTAGTTTTTTCAATAGGATTGATAAAGTCTTTATAAAACAGCGACACCGACATGCCTTCAAAATGCGTAAGGTACCACTCCCAGCGCAGATCCAGATTTGTTACTTCTGCCTGTTTCAAATTTGGGTTACCTATCATCACATCGCGTGTTATCGGGTCAATATATGGCGCACTGGATAACTCTTTAAAATCGGGTCTGTTCAAGGTCGAACTGGCAGCCCCTCGAAGTTGCATCTTTTCATTAAACGCCCAGGTAAAGGAAGCTGCCGGTAATACATCCTGGCTGATAACTTCGCCAACAACCGCTTCATCAGGATTAGCCAGTTCAAAGGTGGTAACGGTTTGCTCGTTGTCTTCAACGCGCGCGCCAGCCATAAAAGACCATTCATTATTAACCACCATATCAGCCATCAAATACATTGACATCAGTGACTGCTCGGCAACATAGTTATCAGTGGGCTGAGTACTGTTAAACAGGCGAAAACCATCTGCACCAATATTGTCATCGGTAAAAATATTTTCAGGATTATCATGCTGAAAAACGCTTCGATCAATATTGTTTGGCGAGAGCCAGTTAAAGCGTAAAATCTGACTTTCACGATCTTTTTTTATGCTTGACACGCCTAATTTTAGTGTTGTAAAAGTGCCAAACAGGTCGTATAACGGATAGCTTAAATTGAGTGCAAAATCGGCAGTGTTATCGGTCAGAGTTTCATAACGAATCTGATGAACATTACTACTGGTTAATGAAAAAACCGCATCACTTTCTACATAACGATAATAACGGGTAAACGGTACATCACGTCTTGCCTGTGACAGTGTTGCAGACCAGTTAAGTTCAAGATCATTGAATGCCGAATATTGATGCTCACCGCGAAATTGCTGGCTAATCAATTGTGTTTCGCGCCACTCCAGAATCGTGTCTCTGATGGTAATTTCATTTTCTGATAAAAAGCCTTCGTCACGTACAACCGTATCTGTGGTTTGCCTGGTCAGAATGGTGTTACTTTCATAACGGTGAGATTCACCGACTTCAAGAATAAAATTAGCTAAACCACCCATGCTGATTTCATTTTCTGTGCGTGTTCTGTTGGTTTGGTTTTCAAGAACGACACCACCTTTGCCATCACCAGAATAAGTATTTCTGGTTTCTTCGCGCAGATCCCAGTTATTATCATAACCAAATGAAAAGTTATAACCCCAGCCGTAGTCTGCATCCAGCGGTTCAAACACGTCAGAAAAAAATACATCGAAACCGATACCTGGCGGCAGTGTTGACGGGGTTGCATGATACAGTTGCAGAAAAGACTGGGCTGCCAGTTCAGAAAGTTGCCCGGGTTTTACGCCGCCATTAGTTTCAATATCAACCAGACCAGGCAGCTTCCTGCTGCCATCGTCAAAGCCGATAAAGTCAGTGCTGCCTCCCTCATATACCAAGCCCCTCTTGTGTGTTGTATTACTGTTGTATTTTATGTCGATAGAAATATTGGATTCTGGCTCTTCAGGTATTTTACCCAAAGTTCGCAACTGCACCACGCCACCTGAAAAATCACCCGGCATATCCGGGCTATAGGTTTTTTGAATGACAATACCGCTTAACACGCCGGTAGGAAACAAATCAAGCGGTACAACGCGGCGAGTGGGATCCGGGCTTGGCAGGTTGGCACCGTTTAATAACGTGCTGGAATAACGCTCACCTAAACCACGTATAAAAATAAATTTGCCGTCAATCAGGGTTAAACCAGTTACACGTTTTAGTGCACCGGCAGCATCACTGGCACCTGCATTGGACATCTGCTTGGCACCAATTACCGCTTTAACGGATGAACTTTGCCGTTTTTCATCAGCAAGCGCCTTAAAACCACCCTCTATACTTGGCGCGACAACCACAAACTCATCCAGCTCTTCACCCACTGGTGTTAATTCGGCTGAGCGGGTTGTTGCTACACCTTTGTTTACAACAATATTTTTATAAATCTGGGTACTGAATTCTGGATGCACAAAGGAAATTGAATATTCACCCACCGGTACATTAACCGTGTAGTTGCCATCTGCATCCGTTTTAACTGCACCGGCTACTCCGCTGATAAAAACCCTAACACCCGGAACAGGTATATTGCCCTGGTATGACATTACCGAACCTTTAAGCACACCCATTTCAGACGATGCAAGTTCCTGTGTTTTATCGACACCGATGATTCTGATCCCTTCTGAACTTTCTATATCGCTAGCCACAGGAAATTCTGCTGAAGGTTGCGCAAGAATAATGCGAATACGTTCATCTGCCACCAGTTTCAAGTTTAGTTCTTTTAACTGCAAACCCTGGTAGTTTACAACCAGTTCGTGCCAGCCTTCTGCTAACTGAATATGAAATGCACCCAGTTTATTGGTCAGACCGATCAAGTCACCATTTGATAAAACATCTGCACCACTAACAGGCACGCCCTGCTTAAACACATATAGCGAAACAACTGCTGTGTTGTTGCTTGCCATTAAGGCACTGGACGTTAAGACATAAAACATAATGCCTGTTAAAATGCGAACTATATACATAAATAAACCTTAGCAATTAACACAACCACTTTTCATTTGCACAATCCGCCATTACTTTTCGCAAGTTTGCAGCTTTCCTGAATATCCTGGTATCGGTTATTTTCTCCAGTATGTTTTCGGCAGCAAGGTACTCACCCACTTTAAAATGCGCGAAGGCCATTGCGTATTGGAACTCCTGATCATCAAGCAATCTCACTCTTAACAAATCATCATACATAGCCAGTATCTGATCATAATGACCACCTGCTATATGCAACGCCATTCTTTGTTGTAGTTTGTCTTTCTGATTGAGTATTTTTGAGTTGTTAAACAACGCTCGCTGATAATCACCAGCCTGTTTAAACAACTCTGCAGAATCCTTATACAATTCGTTATGCATCACCGCGCCTTGTTCAAGTAATTTTGCTGCGCCATGAATATGATCCAGATCGAGATAGGCATGTGCCATTGCCAGATAGATGTTTTTTTCACCGGGAAACTTCAACCTTGCCAGTTCAAGAAAAATCAGACCTTGTCGCGGCTTACCACTTTGGCGCAGAGCATCACCCAGGGACACATAATCATTAACCGTTGCATCATGATTTTCTATATATAAAGTGCCGAGCGCTACTGCTTCCTGAAACAGACCGAGTTCGATGGCGTAAAAGACTTTGTTGCGTAAAAATATTTTTTCTTCTGGAAATAATAACTGCGCAGTATTAAGCACATCCCAGGCTTGTACCGCATCGTTGTTTAGCCAATGAGCCTGTGTACGCAGCAACCATATACCCGGCATTGTGGTTTCAAGTTCACCCGCTTTATCCAGTTGAATCAGTGTTTCATCATATTTCTCCAGCCCCATATAAGACTGCGCCAGATAAACATGAATCACCTTGTTGCCCTGACTGGCAGCGATAGCGGATTCAAATTCGGTTATACTTTTAAGGAATAATTCTTTGTTAAGGCTGATGATGCCGTTTAAGGTATAAAAACGTTTTTTGTCCAGCTTCTCGTTTTCTTGATCAACCTGCTGTTTATCAATCTTGGCCAGTGCTTCAGCCGCCCGATCATAATCGCCCCCTTTAATCAACAAAGCAGCTAACGATAGATAGTCCACATCTTCTGCCGATTTGCTGTAAGCACTCATCGGCATCAGCGCAAAAAACAACGCAAACACACTGCCGAACAGTGTCAAATAGAAGTGCCG
>CAZYCY010000041.1:0-6770 GCA_964646145.1 uncultured Thiotrichaceae bacterium | reverse complement strand
GTGCCGTTTACGAACCAAAGGATGGATAAGCAAGCGATAAATATTTGCCGGGCTATGGCTGGTCGTTGCGATAAACATTAACCTAACTCAAATCGGATTGTCTGATTCGCCCATGAATCCACTGCTTTTCCTTTATATCTTGCTGGTTCGAATTGCCAGCTTCTGATTGCCTGTAAAGCTTTTTGTTCAAAGGTGCCAACAGGTTCAGATTCTATAACTTTAGCGGTTGTCACTCTGCCGGATTTATCAATCAATAAACTAATGACCACAAAACCTTCAATGCCTCTGGCTCTGGCTCGCCGTGGAAATTCTACCGCTGCCCGCGTTAGCGCTCTGGCTGCGGTATCAACCATATCACTGGTCATGACCGCATTTTTGGTATCACCAAGCAAACTATTATCGTCCAGACTGCCCAATGAAAATGCCGGCAATCCCAAGTCCAGACCGGCAATGTCCGCACTCATGTCCAGCATAAGTAGTGGTACAATTCTTGACCGTTCTACAACCTTTTGCTTTACCACTTTTCTTTCAGGTTTGATTTCTTTCGGCTTTTTTACTTCAAAATGAGCCGAATGGTCTGCTACCCTTTTTTCCGGTTTGTCGGCAAATTGGTTCATCACGATCAGCATCATAAAAATCATCGCCGAGCCTGCCAGCATCCAGAATACAGCAATCATTCTGATTCGTTTATGATCGATAATACTCATGATTAACCCCCTTCCCGATCAGTAACAACACCAACATTTGCCGCACCAGCCATGCGAGCCTGATCAACCACTTCGATCAGTTTACTTGCTGCCACGCCCTCGTCGGTAACCACCAGTACGGTTGAATCGCTACCGGCATCCAGTTTGTCTCTCACGTGATTTTGAATAACCCAGCTACGGACTGGATTACCATCAATAAATACATCACCAGCTGAATCAATATATATTCTGATTGCTTTTGTTGAAGATGCGGTAACACTTGATGCTTTCGGACGATTAATATCCAGATCATAATCTTTGACAAAGGTGGCACTAACCATAAAAAAGATAAGCAGAATAAAAACAATATCAATCAGCGGCGATATGTTTATTTCCTGCTCGGTACT
This sequence comes from uncultured Thiotrichaceae bacterium, assembly GCA_964646145.1. Taxonomy (GTDB): domain Bacteria; phylum Pseudomonadota; class Gammaproteobacteria; order SZUA-229; family SZUA-229. The sequence continues at coordinate 5,677 of CAZYCY010000041.1, read as the reverse complement.
TTCTCTTTCTTTATATCTCATGGGTTTCTCTAATACTATGCAGCTACTATGAGGCAACTCTTGCCTGTTGCCTGAGCGACAACAAATCTTTTATCTGTGCCAGATCTATTTCGATTCTGGATTTTTTTCTATTTAAATATCCGTTAATCAATAAGCCTGGTATAGCCACCGCCAAACCAAACTGGGTAGTAACAAGTGCCTGGGAAATACCGCCGGCAATACCACCTGTTTGGCTAAACAGCTCCATATCGGTCAGCGAATCAAAAGTTTCAATCATGCCGCCAACGGTACCCAAAAGACCCAACAAGGGGGTGATTGATACAATTATTTTTACCAGCACCTGATAGCGAGACAACTCTGTCTCTATGGAACCAAATGCATCATCAAGGTATTTTCTTATTGGATAAACATTTTTATCTTGCAAGCTAAAACCTTCAACAACGGCATCTTCAATAATATTATTAGCCTTTGTCCACTTGCCCTTCTCATAACCTTCCATCAGGCTTCTTACACTTTTTGTATGACCGGCTCGTGACAAAACTGCGTAGCGATAACCCAGTGCATACCACAGTAACAACGTAGCGAGTATTAATGGTGGCATAACGAAGCCACCTGATTGTAAATACTCGATTAACTCATAAATATATTCCACAGTAATATCACCAACAATTATTTTCAGCTATTAGCCATGTGCAAGCTTAGGCGCATCATAAATGTTGATCGTATTAAGTGCTGCCTTTTCCATATCGTCTTTAATTCTGTTGCTCCAGCCTGACAATAAATTACCCAATACTAATGCTGGAATAGCAACAATTAGCCCTAGTTGTGTGGTGACCAATGCGACCGAAATACCACCTGATAATAATTTTGGATCACCCGTGCCGAACTCAGTGATAATATCGAAAGTAGAGATCATACCGGTCACGGTTCCAAGCAGACCTAACAGCGGTGTGACTGCAGCGATGACAATGATGATCGCACCAAAACGGTTTAATACGGCACTCTCATGCAAGATGCTTTCTGCAATAATATCCTCAAGATGATCCCGGTCGAGTTCCAGATTACGCAGCGTCGCGCCAACCACTCTTGAAGTGCTGCCCTTGAATTTTTTACACGCAGCCTGTGCAGCGCTTATGTCATGCGATATCACATGCTCTTTAATACTGGATAAAATATTTTCTGTGGCGGAACTTGCCGATTTGAGAAAGATGGAACGAAGCATAATAAGCAGCACTGCCAAGCCACCTAATATCACAATAATCCAGCCAACCATGCCACCACTGTTAATGTACTCAACAATGCTTTCACCTACATTGCCACTAACCTCGGTAAAACGGTTTTCATAAATAAAGATATTGAGTTGCTCTGTATGCTCATTAGCAAATAAACTGTCCGTCACTGCCACAGCAGGTTGATGCCACAATTTGAATTCACCATTGCCAGCAGGCACCAGAATACCTCTGGAATGATCAGACATGCCATAAGTCGCTATCTGCCCAAGATGCAGTAATTCACCATCGACTCTTTCGCCATTTTCGGCAAAAAAACTGCCTGGCACTTTCTGTATCGAACGCACAGACTCCAGTAATTTAAAAGCATGATCCAGAAGCATTGCAACTTTCTGGCTACTAGCAACATCTTCAGCAATGCTGACATTGATGTCATGCGCCTTTAATGTTTCCCTTGCCTGCGCAAAGGTTGAAGAAAATATATCCTGGTTATTTTTAGCTGACTCAAGGGTTAGATTACTTTCAAACACCAGGTCATTCAGGCTTTTTGACTCATCTTGCAATTTGCGGAAACTTTGTGAAAGACGTTCTACCTGACGACTCAATGTCTTTCTTTCTGCCGTAGCTTCGGATTTTAGCGCTGCCAGACGTGTCACCAAGTTTCTCTGTTGCTCGACCAGGAATGCAAACTCTCGTTGATAGGCAGATTGTAAATCACTGGCCACCACCAGATTTGCATACGACATCAGCATTGTGCTTGCGATAAAGGTAAATAGGACAACCGCTTTGTTTTTCATGGTAATTTTTTAACCGTTATTCAATCAGGAAAGGTACTTATTAATCAGAATATAGATATATTTTGATGATTAAAGCGGATTAGGCAGCTCGAAATAGCCAACACGAATCTGTTTTTCAAGAGATTCGAATAAATTTTTTATCTGACCTATTTCTGTAACATCCTCAGTAATGACTGATTGCCAGCCACTACCGCTTTTCTTGAAATAGCCATATTTATCATCACCGGCATCGCGATTGACTTTAAAGTACATCAACACCATGCCAATCTTTGCTACATGTGCAAGATACTCCTGATCGTTAATTGATATTGATTGCCGATGAACGCCATTACTACGTGACAGCTTCAATTCATCTTCAACCATCGACCACAATGTATTAACCGCTCGATGCGATGAAAGCACACCAGACTTGAGATTTTTCTCATATAACTCAATACTGTTTAATCTATCACCTACCTTAAAAGGTATACCGCCAACCACATAGGACTTGAGCTTTTCTATTTCCATAAGCAAAGCTTCTTTAATCGTATCTTTATCTGCACCGATACCTATGATTAATTCCCTGTTTTTTAACAAGTCATCTTTTAGCCTGGTTAATGCAATGTCTTCTTGTTTTATGTTTGCATTAATGGTGTTTCTTTGCGTAATCAGCCCTCTCATTTCGAGTCTGTGTTCATCTCTTAACTGTTGCAGCTCATTATTGAGATCACTCACCTCACCCCTTAGCTTGACCAGGTTTGCAGCCAGGTTAAGGTAACTTTCCTCAGTACTGGCGAATGCATTTCCAGCACTCATGCTATACACTAGTAGCGAACAAAAAATGGCTTTAAATACTCTATTGTTATGATTCATATCTCAATGCAGCAATGTCTCTTTAATAATCCAGACAACTTACCAATAAAATATTACATATCTGTTACATAGTTATTGCAGTTATATGACAGCAGAAAAATTTCACAACAAACATGCACTGACAACTAGGCGCCAGTGAAAATAAAATTATATTATATTATTCATTACTCGTGATAGCATTGCAGCATGCTTGCCACACTAACAAACACCTACTTTCATCTTATTCTTCACAGACCCCGTTTCGTCCTGCTGCTGATAACCGCTCTGGTGATTTTTTTCGCCTGGCACAGCACCAATTTTCGCCTTGATGCGTCTTCCGATTCGCTGCTGCTTGAAGACGATGAAGCATTAAAATTTTACCAAACCATATTAAAACAGTACGGCACGGATGAATTCCTGGTTGTCACTTACACCCCGAAAGCCGACTTATTCAGTGCGCCTGTTAAGCGTGACTTACGCTCATTAACCCTCAAACTAAAAGCCTTGCCGCAGGTAAAATCGGTCATCAGCATACTGGACGTGCCATTAATCGATAGCCCACCCGTCACTCTGTCTGATCTTCGGCAAGGAATTCTCACCCTGGAAAGCCCGGAAATCGATTTGCAGCTGGCGATACAGGAGCTGCTTAACAGCCCCATATATAGAGATATGCTGATCAGCCGCGATGGCACAGTGACTGCCATACAGGTGAATTTAAAACCCGATTACAAGCACCGTGAGTTACGTGAACGGCGTGATTTTTTGCGAGAAAAAAGATTACATGATGACTTATCGGAAAATGAAGAGCAGCAATTAAAAACGGTTTCAGCACAGTTTAAGGATCGCAGTGTCAGCTTGCTGAAACAGCAACGTGAGACAATTATTCAGATCAGGAAAATTATGGATCAACACCGGGATCAGGCCAACCTGTTTCTTGGTGGTCTGCCGATGATTACTTCCGACTCGATTGATTTCATTCGTCACGACCTGATGACCTTCGGTATTGGCGTACTGGTGTTTCTTATTATTTTGCTGGCAATCATTTTTCAACAACCACGATGGGTGATTTTGCCGATGCTGACCTGTGCGGTGGCTGGACTAATGATGATCGGTTTTCTGGGATGGGTATCCTGGCCTGTAACCGTGGTTTCATCTAATTTCATCTCACTAATGTTAATTCTCACGCTGGCGCTGATGGTGCATTTAATTGTGCGGTATCGAGAATTGCAGGCACAATATATCGGCACCGGGCAAGCAGTCAGTCATCATCAACTAATACGACAGATGATTAGCAGCAAAGCGCAACCCGGCTTTTACACCGCTATTACCACCATTATTGCTTTTACTTCGCTTATCATCAGCGGCATTCGCCCGGTGATTGATTTTGGCTGGATGATGACCATTGGCATTACCATGTCCTTTATTCTTGCCTTCACACTGTTTCCCGCTATGTTAGCGTTATTGCCTGCAAGCCAGGCGCCGTCCAAAGGCGAACTGAGTAACCGTATCACCGGTTTTTTCGCCTACATTATTCAGCGCTTTTCAAGCAGTATTCTGCTGATTTTTCTATTACTTGCCATCATCAGCGGCATCGGCATAAGCAAACTGAGCGTGGAAAACCGTTTCATTGATTATTTTAAAGAAACCACTGAAATTCATCAGGGCATGCTGCTGATTGATAAAAAACTCGGCGGCACCATACCGCTGGACATCATCATTGATGCACCGGCTGCATTCTTTCAGCCTGAAGAGCACACCGACAAAAATGCTGAAACAGAAGCACACTTTCTACCTAATGTTCTTGGCGATGCTCTTGACGAAGCTCTAGACGATGTTTTTGAGTTCGTTTTTGATCTGGATGAAGGTGTCGGCATCACTGGCACCAGCTACTGGTTTAACACTGGCAAACTACCAAAAGTTAATGCTATTCATGATTACCTGGATGGACTGAATGAAACTGGCAAGGTTTTATCCATTGCCACCAGTCTGCAATTACTACGCAGCCTTGATGAAGACGTCGTTATGAGCGACTTTTTTCTCTCTATCCTTTACCAGCGTCTGCCACAGGACATTAAACAAACCTTGTTTCATCCTTTCATGACAGAAGACGGTAACCAATTGCGTTTCAGCATCCGTATACATGAGACCTACCCAACACTAAAACGTGACGCTTTACTTCAGCAAATCCATCAACACCTGACAGTCGAGATGGGTCTGGACGAAGAACAGGTACACCTCACTGGCATGTTTGTACTGTATAACAACCTGCTGCAAAGTTTATTCAAATCTCAGATCCTTACCATTAGCGTGGTCTTCTTTGCAATCTTATTCATGTTTATTTTATCTTTCCGTAACACAAAAATGGCTGCCATTGCCATCATCCCCAATATTATGGCTGCATCCATGGTACTGGGATTAATGGGATGGTTAGGTATTCCACTGGATATCATGACCATCACCATTGCTGCCATCAGTATTGGCATTGCGGTAGATAACACCATCCATTACGTACACCGTTTTACCCAGGAGTTTAGTAAAGACGGTGATTACTGGTCGGCAATACAGCGCAGCCATAATAGCATCGGCCGCGCCATGTATTACACAACCATTACCATCACGCTGGGCTTTTCCATCCTGGCACTTTCTAATTTTATACCCAGCATCTATTTCGGTCTGCTCACGGGTTTTTCCATGGTAATAGCATTACTTGCTAACCTGACATTGCTAGCGGTTTTAATCGCGTGGATAAAACCTTTGGGTGACAACACCTAAGGACTCAGGATCAAATAACTTACGAAACTTAACTTGCCTTTTTGCTCC